>RFGN01000560.1 GCA_003696645.1 Gammaproteobacteria bacterium
ATCGTCCTGTTCAGTGCCCACTGGGAGGAACCGATTGCTACCATTACGGCGGCAGTACACCCCGAGCTGATTCATGATTACTATGGATTCCCACCAGAGGCCTATGATATCGCCTATCCATGCCCGGGCGAACCGGCAGTAGCACAGCAGATCGCTGGGCTGTTACAGGCAGCCCAGATCGAGTCACGGCTGGACCAACAGCGAGGCCTCGATCATGGGGTATTTGTGCCACTCAAGATCATGTATCCCGAGGCTGATATTCCGGTCGTGCAGGTGTCGTTGTCTTCGTCACTTGATCCCCTTGAGCATGTCAGGCTGGGGCAGGCCCTTCATGGCCTGCATCACCAGAATATTCTGGTGATGGGGTCGGGTGGCAGCTTTCACAACCTCAAGGCATTCATGTCGCAGGATAACGAAACGATATCTCGTAATCACGCCTTTGAACAATGGCTGGAAACAACCTGCTGCGGTGCCATGACCGAGGAAGAAAGAATCAGGAAGTTGATTCAATGGGAACAGGCCCCGGGTGCTCGGTTTTGTCATCCAAGAGAGGAGCACCTCCTGCCTCTGCATGTATGTTATGGCGTGGCAGGGGCACCCTGCAGTAAACGGTTCGAGATCTCACTCCTGGGGAAAACATCGAGCATGGTTGTCTGGTAGAGGGTTGAGACGTTATTCGGGTTGTTCCGGTTTTTTATGGGAATGATACACAATCCATAGACGGGAATACCAATAAAACACATTTTTCTCCCTTTTTGACGGGGCTGTACAGTTGATCTTCCGTACACCAGCAGACCATGCGGGAAGCTGCATGGAAACTCGTATTTCGTTATTGTGGTAGGTTTTCGATGTCTCGAGTCGTGTGCCGTCACCACTGTTGTAACAGGCAAGTTCGTCAATGCGATATCCATCTGCATGGATGGAAAATTCATAGCGTTGTGTTGCAGTCTCTTCTTCTGAAAGCATGCGTGGGCTAGCATCGATAAGCATCACGGGTAATGGCCTGGCATTGGCGGCAATGATCAGGCGATTCAGGCTGTCATGGGGGATAGCCATCGGAAAACGGGGCACCGCCAGTGGGTCGAAATCCTGATCCAGGGCTCCGGATTTTTGCGTTATCCCGAACAAACCCAATTCACTGACCAGTTTCTGCAGTTCTGTCGTGAACTCCCCATAGGGGTAGGAGAACAACTTGGGCGTTACGCCGAGCCTTTTTTGGATATCTTCCTGTGCACGTTGTATGTCTTCCCTGATGCGGTTTTTCCATCCTGTCGTATCCTCACCGCTGAGGCGGTCAATCAGATGGGTATGAGAATAGCTGTGGTTGCCGATATACGCACCTTCCTTGACAAGGGTTGCAAGTTCATCCCAGGAAAGATAGTTTTTATAGCCCTTGTCCACTGCACGGG
>RFGN01000561.1 GCA_003696645.1 Gammaproteobacteria bacterium
CAGTCTTCGCTGCCTGATCGAAATAGCTGGGGGGCAGCAATTCTGTGGACTGATCAAGGATCGGGATATCCAGCACGGTCTGCCGGCTGAATCGCCAGACATCGTCATCTCCCCTTTCAATTACAATTCGCCCCTTCGGCGCTATGCCATGGTTGGCTAATTTATCCCAGACCCACGCATAAACCGGTGAGGGAAAGAACTGGTATCGACGAATCGGCCGGGTATCGGTACCCATATCTGTGTTGACAGCCAGTTCGCCGGGTAACTGCTGTAAGTCCACTCGGCCGAGCCGATTCAACACGTCCAGTAGCGTTCTTGCAATATCCTGCCGTTCTGCATCGGTCAGGTCAGGTGGGAAATCAAAGCAATTCAATACGCTTGGCCAAGCGTTATCGTATCCATCATCTACCTTGTTCATCGACGACAGAAATACACGCATGACTTCGCGGGGGCTACTGAGCTTATGCGTTTGTGGTTCCTGTCCAATCTGTTGATGGAAGGAAACACTTTCGGCGTTTTGAACTACGCTGGACGAAGAGCCGGGCGTCTCTTGGGCTATTACGAGTCGGGGGCAGATGGTGAAAACTGTTAGCAGCAGGATAAATAATCGGGCAACAAGCATGATCAGGTCCGTTGCAGTGGGCATTTACGTGGCTGAGAGCACATACAGTCCCAGTTCACAATATAACGATTGTAGTGGTTGTAGGGTGTGGCACGGATGTGTGACCGGACTCGTTCCCGGACAGCTATGGCCGCCTGATCACACGGACATTACGACGGCCATCGTCCTTCTTACGATTTCCGCCAGGTAGATTGGCTACGGTATTCAGTAGCCTTGCGATGCCTCCTAGGACAATAAGAGCCACCATTCCCACAAGAACCGCCGCCAGCGTCAGCAAGAGGACCGGAATCACCACGACCAAAACGGCCAGCAGAACCGCGGTCCGTGTCACCCAACTTGGTTGCCGGGAGATCCGGGTCACCCACACCCCAGCACCGGGATAGCGTCGGTGTACCTCTTCTTCAATCCATACCTGCCAGCTCATGGTGGCATCTTAGGCGTCCTGTCGGGCCTTGACAACGCATTGATTTCATGCCTCCGATAACCCGATACGTATGCCGACGAGGGTATGAAAATCATCTTTGTTCAGCTCTTCCTTAAGTCGCAATCGCTCTCCGTCGATACGAACGCTAAGGCCCGTACACAAGGAGCGGAGAGAATTATGTCTGAACCAATCGCCTCCATCGGCCCGGCCGCGACCGGGCAGGACCAGGATCCCAAACAGGTTGAGGCCATCGTCCAGTCAGCCGTGCAGGAGATCAGTCATATCGCGACCCTGCCCGAGGTCACGATGAAGATCATCCAGCTTGTAGAGGACCCGGATTCGACCGCCAATGATCTTAACAAGGTCATCAGTCATGACCCGGCCTTGGGGGCTCGAATTCTCAAGGTAGTCAATTCCGCCTTTTATGGGCTCCCTGGACAGATTGGATCAATCAACCGAGCGATTGTATTGCTCGGACTGAATGCGGTGAAGAACATCGCGATTGCCGCCAGTCTGGCGAAGCTTTTCCGTGGCGGGAAGATCTCTAACAACTTTGATGCTCGAGACCTGTGGACTCATGCCATCGCCTGCGCCACAGGCACCCGTTTGCTTGCCAAACATGCGGGCTTGGGCCTGCCTGATGAGGCGTTCCTTGCCGGGTTGATTCACAACATCGGCATTATGGTTGAGATCCAGGCCCGTCGTCCCAAGTTCGTACAGGTGATGGAGAAGCTCGAAAAAGAGCCCGACACCACCTTGCGTCAGGCTGAGGCCGAGATCTTGGGGGCGACCCATGAACAATTCGGCAGCGCTCTGTGCAAGCTGTGGAAGTTCCCGCAGAGCTTCCAGTACGTCACCGGCTTCCACCATAACCCGATGGAGCTGAACGATAAGAACCGGACGCTGACCGGACTGGTACATGTCGCTGACGTAATGGTAGCCAAACTGGGGATAGGTTTCTCGCGTGGGACCGAAACCACCGAGTTTGATCCTACCCTTTTACAGTTCCTGAACTTGACACAGGAACACATTGACGAGGTTTCTCAAGCTCTTCCCGAGGCGCTCGAAGAAACCAAGGCTCTCTTTCAGTCCGTATAAGACATTGTGAATACTGCTGAAATCTTATGCGCTTCATCGCGTATCAGATGACCGGTCCGGCCAACCGAACCCAAACAGGCCCCCGTCGGGAGGCATCCCGACGGTGAAGACGTAAGGCGTCTCTCTTTTCCCTCCGGGCGGCGGTACGACTCGTGCCGTCGCCTTTATAACATCCGGGAACAGCTTGTGAGAGACAGTTTACGAGATCTGTCGCGAGTGGCTGATCAGAGTTATTCCGAGAAGGCCGATTATTCCAACGCCCGGTTCAGGTATATGCGCATTATTTCCGGGGGGTGTCCCCGCGTTCCAGTTACCGAGGACCTGATTCAGATCCTCGATCCCGACAAAGCCGTCACCCGAAGGATCCCCTTGAAGGGGATCGCCGGCGGTTACGTTTTGGTTCCAATTACCTAGGACGATATTCAGGTCCGCGATTCCTACGAATCCGTCACCATCCAAATCACCGGCGATTGAGGGTATCAATACGCCGACACCGAACACGCCATCGTAATCCAGCACAGCCCAGACATGCTTGTTGACGGTATCAACACCGTAGGCCCCGAGGTCTGAGGGATCTAATATGCCTCCACCAAGGGTGCTGAGATAATCGTCATACGAGCCTGCAAAAAACGTGGGAGTGCCTGAGTTATTGGCATTGACCGCCTCATCCCATAATCCCGTAAGTGGGTCATAGAACAAGACGCGAAGTTCCGAACCTGTCACGTTAATGGGCAGGTTGATATAGCTGAACTGAAAGACATGGGGATCGATGGTGATGTTAGAAAAAGACAGGTCAACCGGTGTGCCGGCCAGATTCGCATTCGAGCCGGGGTCGGATGTAAAGGCCATAAACAGGGTCTGGTTAGCGTTACTCGTTCCATCTATCAATGTCGCCGCGGTGTCATCATTGTTGACACCAATAACACCGGGCCCAAGCGGGTCACCATTGTTGACGACCACGGTATCGCTGCTGATAGTGGTGAGGTTGTAGGACAGGTTCCAGGTAATATCCGAAACCGGTGTTGCACCGTTCAGAAATGATCTATTCGGATCCGCCATCTTTAGGCTAACAGAGAAGAATCCATTATACATCCCGTTGACTCGACCGTATCGGTCGAACATGACAGTGGCATTTTCCGTCTCGGAGGCATCCGCTCGATTGCCGATGTTCAGCCCTGTTACACTGAAACCGTCTCCGGTCACGGCGCGGTTGGTGACTTCAACGCTTGCCCTGCGAGCACCAGCATGTGGTCCGGCAGCAGCATTCGTAATAAAAATATTCGGAGCTATATCCACCTGTACCGTTGACCCTGAGTTGTCGGTTGTCGAAGGTGGATCAAAAATAGTGATGTCGTACGTCACCTGGTCATCCGGGTCCAGCCCGTTCAGATCATTGATCAGCGTGGCGCTGGCTTGATAATCGCCGGAAAGAGTTGTCTGCGAAATAGTGGCGATGGTGCCGGTCCCGTTCACAATGGTCTGTCCACCAGCAATGAACTGGTTGGTTGCGGGGGTGGCAACGACAAACTCCGGGTCGGATGTAGGGTCAAGTATCACAGAATAAGTTGTGCCGCCCGATCCGATGTTTTCCACTTCGACAAAATCAAATGCGGCGTCAAACGTATTGCGGATCATATTCGTACCGATATTGCTCGTTCCTAGTACAACTTCAGAATTAGAAGGATCCAGGCCTCCGCTTCCTCCGCTACCATTGATATCCAGGTTGTCAATGGCAAACTCCGAAGTTCCGCCCGGTGCGGCGATATTGGTCAGATTGATATACATGCCCGAGATGCCTGCCAGTGGGCCACCAAACCCGATAAGATCGGCCGCATTGACATGGATATGTCCCGCGTATCCGTTGAAACCGCCGAAAGCGGGGCCGGCATTGAAGATCTCGGTCAGAGGAAAAGTCTGCGTGGCGAAATTCTCGGTGTCGTCGAAAAAGTCGATCTCTATAAAATCTGGAGCGTCTTCACCGGCCATGGCCAATGAAATATCGAAAGCAACCGTGTTAACCATGGTGAAAAAGTCGTCCCCAAAGTCTAAATCGATGCTTGAGAAGGAGATGTCCGTGGGGTTGCCCCACATGGCTTCATTGGTGATTAAGGAGCTGTTGCCTGCTGCTTGATATTGTGCATCAAAAAAGACCGTGTTCCCGGTGAAATTATCGATCCGGTTGTTTCCACCAAAATCGTCAAAGGGAAAAGTAGAGTCAAAATTAAGCAGGCCGGTAGGGGATGCTGGCCAATTAAAACCATCACCGCTTGGTCCGGATGTAAAAGTATAAAATGCGTCCTGCGCCCAGGTTGATCCGGCCATCCCTGCGATCAAAAAGGACAGCAATGACACACGAATTAACGATAGATTAAGCATCGTATATTCCTCTTTAGAAATAAAAAAAATGACTTGAGGTGCTCAAGTCGCGAAATCAATAATTGTGCTTTTAAACTCCGCAAACGGAAAGACCCCACCCCTTTCAAGGGACATGCAGACAGGTTAATGAATGCATTATATATCCAATCGTGATAAATCAATGTACAAGTTGGGATATCTAAGGAAAAGAACTGGTAGACTCCCTGTAGATTTCACAGGTGTCAGAACGTTCTTAAAGAGATGGTATTGCCTTTATTGCGTTTTGCTGTTTTCTATACTACGAGTCACACGCATAAACGACTGAAAGGCATTGAAAAACCGCATTCAGATGAATGCGGTTGGTTAAGAATTATCCGGTGGACTTCACACGAGTAAACTTGCAACAAGGTATCATGTGGGGTTATTTAACCGTCCTTCTCTGAGTTGTTCACGACGACATCGTCAACCAGACCATATGACTTGGCTTCTTCTGCGCTGAAGAACTTGTCTCGCTCGGAATCTTCCTCGATTTTTTTCACGTCCTGCCCGGTATGTTTGGCAAGAATCTCATTGAGTTGTTTTTTAGTCTTGAGGATTTCCTCTGCTTGGATAGCGACATCTGTCGTCTGGCCGTAGATCCCACCGTAGGGCTGATGAATCATGACCTTGGCGTGGGGCAGGCAGTATCGTTTGCCTTTTTCGCCGGCCGCCAGAATCAAGGCACCGCCACTCATGGCTTTGCCGACGCAGACGGTGGATACCTCGGAGCTGATATGATTCATCGTGTCATAGATCGCCAGCGTGTCATCGACCGACCCACCCGGTGAATTGATGTACAGGCTGATATCCACCCCGCGCTTGGTATTTTCCAAGTGTAGCAGTCGCATGATGACGCCGGTGGCGCTGGCGTGGTTGATCTCGCCGACGAGGAAGACCACCCGGTTTTCGAGGAGCATCTCGTCGATAGTCATCTCGCGGTACCGCTGCATGGGCGGGGGGGCGAGCTGGGGATTGGGGTAGTGGCCGGCCTGTATCATCGCTGACATAGCAGCTTGGAAGCCGGGGGGGTAGGGCATCTTGATGTCGTGATTCTGGTTCATCCGTGATCCTCGTTGGCCCATATTGGGCATACTTCATATATATCGTCCGGACATGATAGCGGCTCATCCGCAGCTTGTGGAACCCGATTCCTGACTCTCTGTAGGGGGCCTTCAATGCATGACATCATAAAAACAGACGCCACCGTCTGGGGCGCCTGTTTGAGCAAGTGTCTGGTTTCGAGAGTAACCAGGGTTCCCGGGGATCGGGTCGTTTTTATCGGTTCAGGCCTCGTCTCGGCCAGCGTTATCCTCTTCAAGCAGCTTACGCAGGTACCTGTTCTCCCGGCGGGTCGCTTCGAGGTCAAAAACAAGGTACTTAATGCTCAGTCGCAGATAATCCAGTGATTCCTGCAGGTCGCTTACGGACTTTTTAAGGCGTTGATGGCGTTCCTTGGTCTGTTGAGCCATTTTCTCCAGCTTCTCCCGTTCCGCCTTTGGCAGCGAAGCGATCTCCCCCATCAGCTCGGCCAACTTGTTCTGAAAAGCTTTTTCATCCATGGTTTTGGATACTCCCTTGTTCCAAGACTCGTTCCGTCATCAGCCCGATGTGGGTGAGACAATCAACGTAATACAAGGGGCTTGCCATCTGTTCGGCCGCAGTACAGGATTTCGTCGTATTCTTATTAGTGGTTATGTGATAGTTGGTTATGAATATTTACCGTATTCTGTTTTGTATGGGGTTCGTAAGGAATCCATTGGATGTTGTTTTGGGACAACATCCGTGTTGTGATGGATGTGCTTGGGTGGGCCTAAGGTGTGGTCACTCGTCTCAGGACAGAACCACTCGGCCGGTTCCGCGGGTAATCCTGCCAAGTACGAAAGGTTGTTCGCCGGCTTTGCGTAGTTTTTCCATGATCGCTTCCGTGAAGTGGGGCCGAACGATCAGGGTGTAGCCCACGCCCATGTTAAAAACCCGAAACATTTCCTGTTCATCAACCTTGCCCTGGCGTTGCAAGAACTTGAATAGCGGAGGGATCTGCCACGCTTTTTTATGGATTTTGGCATCGACGCTACTATGGAGAGCTCGATTGACGTTCCCTGGCAGGCCACCGCCGGTGATATGTGCCATCCCCCCTATCGGGCGTTTACGTTTATAGCTTCGGAGCACGCTAACGACCTGCCGGGCATAGATACGGGTCGGTTCCAGTAACACACGACCGAGTGGGCGTGTGTCCTCCAGATCGGGGTAAACTTTGTCAAGATTGAGCTTAGCGTGTTTGAGGATCGCCCGGACCAAGGTGTATCCATTTGAATGGATCCCGCTGGAAGTTAGCCCGATGATGATGTCGCCGGGCTCGACCCGCTGTCCGTCGATGACCCGTTTCAATTCGCAGACACCCACGGCAAAGCCAGCCAGATCGTAATCTCCCGGCTTGTACACGTCAGGCATTTCTGCGGTTTCGCCACCGATTAGGGCACATCCTGCCAGTTGGCAGCCGTCGGCCACCCCCTTGACGATCTGTTCCATCTGTTCAGGGATCACCCTGTGGACGCCCACGTAATCCAGAAAGAATAGGGGTTCCGCCCCCTGTACGATCATGTCGTTCACGTTCATGGCCACGCAGTCTTGGCCTATGGTGTCGTGAATACCCATCTGGACAGCCAGCAGAACCTTGGTTCCTACGCCATCTGTACAGGCGATCAGGACGGGATCTTTATAATTTCGCTTGAACAGGCGCTCGTTGTAATCGAGCCGGAAGCACCCCGCGAAGGCCCCATCACGACCGAGTACGCGAGGGCCGTAGGTGCGTCTCAGGTGGGCGGTGATACGGTCGACTGTACGGTCACCGGCGTCAATATCGACACCGGCTTGGGCGTATGTAAGGCCCTTGTTTGGGCGGTTTTTCCTAGTCATAGGTTGATAGTTTACTTTTCTTGATCCTGCCTGACACGTCGGGCCCTAGGGGCGGTCTTATTA
>RFGN01000562.1 GCA_003696645.1 Gammaproteobacteria bacterium
AGCCTATACCCCCAGCGGTGTGCTTTACGAGATGGACGCGCGCCTGCGTCCAGAAGGTAACTCCGGGTTATTGGTTACCTCTATGCAGGCCTTTGTCGACTACCAGAAACATCGGGCCAGATTGTGGGAACATCAGGCATTGTTGCGTGCGAGAGCGGTGGCGGGTGATGGAAAGGTCATGCAGTCCTTTGAAAACGCTCGTCGCGAGATTCTGACCGAAATGACACAGGATCCTGAACATCTGCGTAGAGAGATTCTGGATATGCGCAGACAGATGCGTGAAAACCTGGACAAGAGTTCAGAGGATAGACTGGATCTGAAGCAGGGAGTGAATGGGATGGTGGATATCGAGTTCCTGATCCAGTACTGGGTGCTTCGGTCAGTCGCGGCGTGTCCACAGTTGCTGAATGAGACCAGCATGCTTGGTTTCCTGAAGATTCTGGCGGACAAGGGAATCATTGCACAGGACAAGGCAGAGATTCTGCGGAGTCGTTATACCTGGTTGCGTGAACAGGCCAATCTGCAGGCCTTGCAGGAGGAACCTGCAATGATTTCATGTGATAAGGTTGAACCGCTCTCCCTGTCGATACTGGATTGGATATGTTGATCAATATTGGTTAGAATCCGCCGAAACATGAAAGACAGCGTGATGATACGGTATACAGGAAGGACTGTTGGGGTTCTCAGTCTGGTAACCATGATGATGGTCATGGGATGTGCCACACCGCCCATTGACAAGGCCCTGAACGAGGGCATGGCGAAACGGCATGCCCCGCTCCGCTATGTTCTGGATGACTCGCGGTCCAATGCCGGGACCCGGTTTTTTCGCGAAGCCTGGGCTGGCGAACCGGGGGAGAGCCATGTCAATGAGCGTTATCGCAAGATGGCTCTGGATCGGATCAATCGATATTGTGATTTGCCGCCTTCTGCATTCATCGAGGCCCGCACGGTTTCCTTCAGCGAAACGTATATTGAAGAGGTTTGGGTGTTTCGTGATCCCCTTTCAAAGCGCGAGGATGGGTTGTCGGGTCAGACTGTAATGTTCAGATATGATCCTGAAACCAACCGTACAGATGTCTCCTTTTCCGGAGCCTGTCATACCGCCGCAGAGACCACCTTTTCCTTTGCCCGGTAGGGATATCAGGCCTTGCCCTGTCTGAAAAATGGTTCCACATTGCCATTTGCGGGTTTTCGATTTGATATTCAGCAGGTATGATTTGCGCCTATGATTGCTCAGACTGACTGTTCAACCCTGTTGCGGCCCTTGCGGATAGGCCCCTATCGGCTGCCAAATAATCTGATTCTGGCACCCATGGCAGGGGTAACGGATCGTCCGTTTCGGCAACTGTGCAGAAATCTTGGAGCGGGGATGGCCGTTTCAGAGATGGTGTCGTCCAATTCACTGCTCTGGGGCAGCAAGAAGACTCTGCGCCGTGCCAATCATGATGGTGAGACCGAGCCGAAATCTGTACAGATCGCCGGAGCCGTACCGGAGATGCTGGCCGAAGCCGCCCGTTATAATGCCGACCAGGGTGCACAGATCATTGATATCAACATGGGTTGTCCAGCAAAAAAGGTCTGCAATGTCATGGCAGGTTCGGCACTGCTTCAGGATGAGAAACTGGTCGGACGCATCCTGGAATCCACGGTCAGGGCTGTTGATGTACCCGTGACACTGAAGATCCGTACCGGTTGGGATCGCGACAACAGGAATGCCGTACAGATTGCCCGCATTGCCGAATCAGCCGGTATTCAGATGCTGGCCATTCATGGGCGTACCCGGGCCTGTGCCTATCAGGGAGAAGCTGAATACGATACCATTGCCGCTGTCAAGCAGGCGGTGAAGATACCGATTATAGCCAATGGTGACATCACCTCACCGGAAAAGGCCCTGATGGTCCTGCAATATACCGGTGCCGATGGTCTGATGATCGGCCGGGCTGCCCAGGGGCGCCCGTGGATTTTCAAAATGATTGCCCATTTTCTATCCACCGGTGTTAAACTTGATGGCCCGGAAATCCGGCAGGTTCGCAATATCATGCTAGGGCATCTGGAGAATCTGTATGATTTCTATGGGGAGTATACCGGGGTCCGCATGGCACGCAAGCATATCTCCTGGTATAGCAAGGGGCAACCTGGCGGGGCAGCCTTTCGCCACATGATCAACCGGGTTGACACGGCTGATGAACAGTGGCGAAAAACCCGTGAATTCTTCGATGAAAGGATTGAAACATGCACAAGGGAGGGGATGGAGCAAGCCGCATGAATCAAGAAAAACTGTCTGATCACCACAATAACTCAATGTCTGAAACTCCGGTTTCAGTGCCCAAGCCGCTGGACTGCTGTGTCAGGGAACTGATGCAAAACTATTTTCGGGATCTGGATGGCCATCGTCCCACTGGTCTTTATCGAGCAGTCATCGACGAAGTTGAACGACCACTGCTTGAGGTGGTACTGGAGGTTGTCAATTCGAACCGCACCGAGGCCTCGCAGATTCTTGGGATCAACCGCGGGACTCTGTTGAAGAAAATCAAGTACCATCAGCTGACCTGAGCCTGCCATGATACAGATCAAGAGGGCGCTTTTGAGCGTCTCGGACAAGACCGGTATTGTCGAATTTGCCCAATCCCTGTCTTCCATGAATATTGAAATCCTTTCTACCGGGGGGACAGCCAGGATACTCGCCGAAGCGGGCATTCCGGTTATAGAGGTCTCGGACTACACCGGATTCCCGGAAATGATGGATGGCAGGGTCAAGACTTTACACCCTAAGATTCATGGTGGAATTCTGGGGCGTCGCGGCATCGATGATGAAGTGATGGAACAGAATGGGATTGGTCCGATAGACCTCGTCGCTGTCAATCTTTACCCGTTCCAGGAGACAGTATCCAGACCAGATTGCGATCTCCCAACAGCGATCGAGAATATCGATATTGGCGGTCCGACCATGGTTCGTGCAGCGGCCAAGAACCATGCTGCAGTCACGATCATCGTGGACGCCAGCGATTATGATCGAATTCTTGTCGAGATGACTGAGAATCAGGGCAGTGTGGCCGAACAGACCCGCTATGATCTGGCAGTCAAGGCCTTTGCTCATACCGCAGGGTATGATGCGGCCATCGCCAACTATCTTGGAACGCGTCACCAAACCTTTCCAGAAAAATTTTCGCTGCAGGTGAAGCATCGTCAATCCATGCGTTATGGAGAAAATCCTCATCAGCAGGCCGCCTTTTACGTCGAAGAAGGATTCAATGAGGCAGGTATCTCTACAGCCGAGTCCCTGCAAGGCAAGGCATTGTCCTACAACAATATTGCCGATACCGATGCGGCTCTGGAATGTGTCAAATCACTGGGAAAATCGCCGGCCTGTGTCATTGTCAAGCACGCCAATCCCTGTGGAGTGGCTCGGGCCGATTCCCTGCTGCAGGCCTATGAGAGGGCCTGGAAGACCGATACGGAATCTGCCTTCGGTGGCATCATTGCCTTCAATCGTCCCTTGGATGCCACGACTGCACAGGCCATCATTGATCGGCAATTTGTCGAGGTCATCATCGCTCCCGACATCGACCCGGATGCACTGGATGTACTCTCTGCCAAGCCAAATATCAGAGTTCTTGCCAGTGGTCAGTGGCCTGATGATCCTGTACCGCAATGGGATTACAAGAGAGTACATGGGGGGCTGCTTGTTCAGGAACGAGATACCGATGAACTTGATATCGAAGACCTGAAGGTAGTGACAGAACGCGCGCCTTCCGAGCAGGAGCTGTCCGATCTCATGTTCGCCTGGAAGGTTGCCATGTTTGTCAAATCCAATGCCATTGTCTATGCAAAAGAGAATGCCACCATCGGTGTCGGCGCAGGTCAGATGAGTCGGGTCAACAGTGCGCGGATTGCCGGTTTCAAGGCTCGGGATGCCGGTCTTGAGGTCAAGGGTTCCGTTATGGCCTCGGATGCCTTTTTCCCTTTTCGGGATGGTATCGACAATGCCGCCGGCGCAGGGGTAACGGCAGTGATCCAGCCTGGCGGCTCGATGCGAGACGATGAGGTGATACAGGCCGCCAACGAACATGGACTGGCGATGGTCTTCACCGGTAAACGACATTTTCGACACTAGATTCCGGGACGGCTTGATTGATGAAGGTTCTGGTAATTGGTGGAGGTGGCAGGGAGCATGCGTTGGCATGGAAGCTCATACAATCTCCCCTTGTTGAACGGGTCTATGTAGCACCTGGAAATGCGGGAACAGCCAGGGAGCCGGGTCTTGAAAATGTTGGCATCGCTGCCGAGGATATCTCGGCACTGCTGCGATTTGCCAGGGATGAACAGATCGGTCTGACGGTAGTGGGCCCGGAAGCTCCACTGGTAGCTGGTGTCGTCGATGCCTTTGCCGAGGCCGGGCTCAAATGCTTTGGTCCGACCCAAGCTGCCGCACAGCTTGAAGGTTCCAAGGCATTCAGCAAGGATTTTCTCGCTCGTCATCATATTCCTACAGCGACCTACCGGACCTTTACCGAGATTGATCCAGCCATCAATTATATTCGTGCGCAGGGTGTTCCAATTGTGGTCAAGGCAGATGGTCTGGCGGCAGGCAAGGGTGTGATACTGGCGCAGACAGAGGCCGAAGCGATTTCCGCAGTCGAGGACATGCTCGCAGGCAATGCCTTTGGTGACGCCGGACACCGGGTGGTCATCGAGGAGTTTCTGCAGGGTGAAGAAGCCAGCTTTATTGTCATGGCAGATGGAAATCATGTCTTGCCTCTGGCAACCTCACAGGACCACAAGGCCCGGGATGAAGGTGATAGCGGGCCAAATACCGGTGGGATGGGGGCCTATTCTCCTGCGCCCGTTGTGACGGATGATATTCACGATCGTATCATGCATGAAGTCATCGAGCCTACCATACGTGGCATGGCCGATGAGGGAATGCCCTATACAGGTTTTCTCTATGCAGGTCTGATGATCGCTCCGGATGGCACCCCAAAGGTCCTGGAATTCAACTGTCGTTTTGGCGATCCTGAAACTCAACCGATCATGATGCGCCTGCAGTCCGATCTGGCCGAACATTGCCTCGCCGCTCTGGAAGGGACACTCGACAAACAGGTGACACAATGGGATTCTCGCGCAGCGTTGGGTGTGGTGCTGGCGGCAGGGGGATATCCCGCCGATTATCGCAAGGGAGATGTCATCACCGGGCTGGATATGGTGGAACAGCCTGACCAGAAGGTCTTCCATGCCGGCACCACTGAGCAAGAGGGGCAGATACTGACCCAAGGCGGGCGTGTTTTATGTGTCTGTGGGCTGGGTGATACGGTTACCGAGGCCCAGGCCCGCGCCTATGATCGTGTCGGTCAGATCCGCTGGCCGGACATGTATTATCGCCGGGATATAGGCCATCGTGCGGTAAGCCGGGAGAAACGTTGAATGAGGAGATCATCATGAACCAGAAGCCCTTCGTTGCCATTGTCATGGGGTCCGATTCGGATCTGCCTGTAATGCAGGTAACGCTGGATACCCTGAATGCACTGGAAGTGGCCCATGAGGTTCGAATTACCTCGGCCCATAGAACCCCGGAACGTACTCACGCCTATATCCATGATGCCGAATCCCGTGGGGCAGCGGTCTTCATTGCTGCTGCAGGAATGGCGGCCCACCTGGCCGGTACTGTGGCGGGTATTACCTGCAAGCCGGTCATCGGGATACCGATGGAATCCGGACCGCTGAAAGGAGCAGATGCCCTGTATTCCACGGTACAGATGCCGGGAGGGGTGCCGGTCGCCTGTGTCACGATTGGCAAGGCCGGTGCAAAAAATGCCGCATTATTGGCTGCGCAGATATTATCCATTTCTGATGAGGCCCTGGCCGGGCGAATCAAGGCCGATCGCCAGGCCCAGGCCGAAGCCGTCATGGCCAAAGACAACGCCTTGCAGGAACAACTGAATCGCTAGTCATGATACGCTGGCCGATTCGACTGGCCGCAGCGATCCTGCAAGGAGGAGGCGTGATTGCCTACCCGACCGAAACAGTCTTTGGTTTGGGTTGTGATCCTGAAAATTTCCAGGCCATCCGACGTTTATTGAAGATCAAGCAGCGTCCACCCCACAAGGGTCTGATCCTGCTGGCCTCGTCTTCCGGGATGTTCGCTCCTTTTGTCGAGATGAACGAAAAGGTCATGGAGGTACTGGAAACGGAATCCGATATCCCTACCACCTTTCTGGTCACGCCAGCACAAGGCTGCCCGAAATGGTTGACCGGACGACATGAGACGCTTGCAATAAGACGCTCCAGACATCCCATTGTCATGCAATTGTGCGAGGCATTCGGTGGTGCCATTGTTTCCACCAGTGCCAATCTTCGCGGGCATCCACCGATTGTACAAAACATGGCTTTGCGAAAGGTCCTGGGAGACTTGATCGATTGCATCGTTCCGGGTAGGGTGGATGCCAAGGCAAGACCCAGCCGGATCATTGACCTGAAGACAGGCATTATTCTGCGAGAACATTAACACGGGGATTCATCATGACTCTTGAACAAACCGTCAATCCACAAGCTGTCAAAAAGTATCTGCTCGATCTCCAGGATCGGATCTGCCATGCCCTGCAGGAAGAAGATGGAACCGGGACCTTTCTGGAAGACAATTGGCAGAGAGAAGAAGGCGGCGGTGGGCGTTCTCGTGTCATGCAGGGCGGTGAGGTCTTTGAAAGTGCCGGTATCAATTTTTCTCATGTCATGGGTGCTGCTCTGCCGGCTTCCGCCACGGCCCAGAGACCGGAGCTTGCCGGGCGAGCCTTCGAGGCCATGGGAGTTTCACTGGTCATCCATCCAGAAAACCCCTATGTACCGACCTCCCATGCCAATGTGCGTTTTTTTATTGCCACAAAAGAAGGGGAGAATCCGATCTGGTGGTTTGGTGGTGGTTTTGATCTGACCCCCTATTATGCCTTCGATGAGGATGTCATCCATTGGCATCAGACTGCGAAAGCAGCCTGTGATCCCTTTGGAGGAGAGGTGTATCCGAAGTACAAGAAATGGTGCGATGAATATTTTTTCCTCAAGCATCGTGGCGAAACTCGAGGTGTGGGCGGATTGTTCTTTGATGATCTGAATGAGGGAGGATTCAATCATAGTTTCGCCTTCATGCAGAGTGTGGGAGATCACTACCTCAAGGCCTATCGGCCCATCGTGGCTCGACGCAAGGCAACGCCCTATGGCGAGCGGGAGCGCGATTTCCAACTCTATCGTCGCGGTCGGTACGTAGAATTCAACCTTGTCTATGATCGAGGTACATTATTCGGGCTGCAAACCGGTGGAAGAACCGAATCCATCCTCATGTCCCTGCCGCCACTGGTAAAATGGCGCTATAACTGGCACCCTGAATCTGATACGCCCGAAGCAAGATTGTACGAACGCTATCTGAAACCACAGGACTGGCTGGGTCCGGAAGGTTGAGTCCCAAAGTGGCTGGAAGACATTTATTTGTAGTGAGCTGAATTTATGACCAGGTTATTCCTGGCAATTCCTGTTTGTCTGCTGGGTCTTTTGACAGCCTGTGGAACCGTGTCACCACCCTCCCAGCAGGGCGTTGCAGAAGATCCTTTGTATTCTCCTTGCCTGGCCTGGTTTGAGCAGATGGATCGGGAGGTTTATAGTCATGGGGTTCATGATGCCCAATATCATGCGATTCCTGGTCTTCCCTATCTGCGAACCAATCGTTTCCTGTCCAGTTTTGATCCGGAAATACTGGAGCAGGATCGTTATAGACGCTGGTTTCAGGTACTGTTGCAGAACGATCAGGAGGCGCGTTTTGTCGAATGGCAGAATCTTCCGATTTCGGTTAGTAGTGCGCTCACGCCTCCTGTCGATATGAATCCTCGTGAGGCCATTCGAAAGTGTGGAACCATTCTTGGCCGACAGTTGGTCGCCAATCCTCGGATAAAAAAGCATCTGCAGAGTTCGAAAACAGTACCAGATCAATACAGTTCCATAAAAAGGCTGTTGGGTCTTTACCCCCTCACTGCCTTGTTCTTTCGCAGGGGAATTGAACACTGGCAAGAAAGGGTCAGGCTTGGCTATAATCGACCGATATCCTCCATCCCCGTCAAGGGAGCGTTGATCCGCTATCGCCCACCTGATTCGGCAATCAAGAAATTCAATCCTGATATCATTACTGATCCGCTGTTCCCCATGTTGAGCCAGAAGCAGTGGAGAGTGTTGTTCGACCGCTTTGCACCGATTTGGGAGGTCGATGCGGTAGACGCGAATGACAGGATTGGTCGGCCTGGATGGTCATCAGAAAGGATTCAGATAGATACAACAAGGCCAGAGATCTATTATCTACCCTCTTTGTCTCGTCTGAATGAACAGACATTGCTCCAGCTCAATTATTTCATCTGGTTCCCTGCCCGTCCCAAAACCGGTGCATTGGATCTGTTGGGTGGTCATGTTGACGGCCTGATCTTCCGTGTGACTCTCAATCAACAGGGGCGGATTCTGGCCTATGACAGCATCCATTCCTGTGGTTGCTATTACCTGCTTTTCCCCCACCAATTCAAACCACCTGCAAGGCAGAAAGGTTGGGCAGAACCCGTATTGATGCCGCAACAGGCTCCCGTCCCTGGCGTGAATGAGCGACTGGTGATCCGGTTGTCACACCGGGATCATCAGATCCAGAGGCTATATATTGATCAGGCGGATTCTGATGGAAATCAATATACCTTGATTCCTTATGAACGGCTGCGAAATCTGTCAGAAAACAAAGACAACGAAAAAGCCAGGTACAGGAGCATGTTTGATGCCAAAGGCCTGGTTCGCGGCACGCAACGTCTGGAACGCTGGTTTTTCTGGCCGATGGGGATTCGCAGTCCAGGGGCCATGCGACAGTGGGGGACCCATGCCATTGCCTTTATCGGCAAACGCCATTTTGATGATGCGCGTCTGCTTGAACCCTATCTGGACAACTGATTGACCTCGATCTGGCTGAAATCCCGGGCTTGCCTGAAACGAGTTACAAGGGCGGGTTCTTGATCCCGGACCAAATGGAAGGTCTGCATGCCGGCAGAATCTGCGGCCTCGAGTTCACTTTCCACATCTGACAGGAAAAGAATGTTCTTTGCAGGATATTCTATATGGGCAATGATCTTTTGATAGGAGTCCGGATCATTTTTACCACCGATACGGGTATCAAAATAGCCACTGAACAGTGGCGTGAGATCTCCCCATTCTGTATGACCAAACAACAATTTCTGGGCAGCCACAGAACCCGAGGAAAAGACATGGAGCTCAATTCCTGCTTCATGCCATGTCTTCAGATATTCGACAGCATCCGGGTAGATGTGCCCCTTGAAGTCCCCATTCTGATAACCGGTTTCCCAGATCATTCCCTGCAGGACTTTCAGGGGAGTGACCTTGCGGTCCTGGTCGATCCAGCATTCTAGTGTATGAATAACCGAGGCCAGCTCCATATCCTGGCCGACTTCCTGCTTTACGGCATCGATCTGCTCCGCGACACGTTGCTCCCGAAAATGTTTCATCAGGAATGATTCAAGATGCTTGCGTGCATAGGGAAACAGGACCTCATGTACAAAGCTGATTGAGGAGGTGGTCCCCTCGATATCGGTAACGATGGCGTTGATCATGAAAGGTTCGATATGAAAGTATCCATGTCGGGAAAGCGACGTGCAATATCACTGCCGGTGAAATTTGCAACCCAGCCGTTCTCGGTCGTAAACAGGCGGATACATGTGAAATCCGGGTTTTCTCCCATATCAAACCAGTGACGGGTCTTGGCAGGCACACTGATCAGATCTCCCTGTTCACACAGAACCAGAAAAACCCTGTCATGCAAATGCAGATAGAAAAGACCTTGTCCTTCAACAAAAAAACGGATCTCGAAATCTGCATGAGTATGTTCATCACGGAATTTTTGCCTGAATTCGGTTTTCTGTGGATGATCGGGACGAAGGGAAACAACATCAACTGACTGAATGCCATATTCTTTTTGCATACGATCCACGGAATCCTTGTAGGCCTGAAGCACTTCTTCCTGACCGGCATCAGGGGAAAGGGGAAGGTGGGCTGACCAACGCTGCAGCAGGATATCATGCCCGGCCAGTTTTTCTGCAATGGACTCAAAAACGCCAATGGACGGTTCTATGGCATTTCCTGCCTCGTCAAAAACAGCCAGTCTGGTCATCGTTGCAATTCCCTCATCTTCAGTTCGCATTCAAACAAAAATTCAAAGGCCTCGACGTGGCGCAGGGCATCCTCAAGTGACAATCCCCAGGTGTAAAAGCCATGACCACGTATGAGGTATCCAGCAGGATTCTCCATTCTGTCAAGACAGGCATCAACAACTTCTGCAAGACGTTCCATATTCTGATCGTTTTCAAAGACAGGTAGTCTTACTTCACAGTCATGGGTGTGGACATCTGGCAAGGCCTTGAGAATCTCGTAATCCTGCAGAGATAACCAATCACCACACAGGCGAGACAAAACAGTGGCATGTACGGAATGAGGGTGCAGGACATACTGAATCTCTGTAAATCTTCGATACAGGCGGGTATGCAAAAGAGTTTCAGCCGAGGGTCGTTGCCCATCAAGGCTATGTCCGTCCGGATCCACCAGCATGATGTCTGACGGAGCCAGTTTCCCCTTGTGTCGGCCGGAAACTGTAATGGCAATATTTCCATCAGAGAGTCTGGCAGAGAGGTTGCCACTTGTGGCCGGAACCATACCTTGCGCAGACAACTGGCGACCGGCACCTATCAGTGCGTTGGCTTTTTCATCAAATTCACTGGTTTTCCACTGCATGATGCTTATGTTGTTGTTGCAATACGCGTATTCTATCAGGATGTAAAACTGCCGTGAAAATCTTCACAGTTTCATCATCTATTTGATACTCGCATTCTGGTCATAACCACGCTAATATGTTGTGCGGAGCAGTAATGGAGGGAGAGACCATGCAAACAGCCATTCGCGGTATCAATCATGTCGGAATAAGGGTAACGGATCTCGAACAGTCCAGGCCGTTCTATGCCAAGCTGGGGTTCGAGTTTGTTGTCGGACCGATCGGCCCAGAACCGGTTGCCATATTGAGACATCCATCAGGTATTTCACTGAACCTGATTCTCAATGCGAATGTTCCCCCTGACAAGAATATCCTCATCGATTTTCCGGAAAAGCGGGCTGGCTATACGCATGTTGCACTGGATGTTTCTGACCTGGATGTGGTCAGACAGGTACTGGAAAGGCAGTCGATCGAGATATCAGAGGGTCCGGTTGATCTGCCGGATGGTGGTCGGATGCTGTTTGTCCGTGACCCGGATCAGAACGTCATCGAGTTCCATCAAAACCCATGATTTCTGACCTGTAAGGGTAAGTCCATGCCCACCTATATGTTGACCTACCTGTGAACACCGCAGATGGCAGATGAAGAGGCTGAGGAGCAGCACAAACAGGCCTATATGGAATGGTTGCAGGATCTGGGTGAGGCCGCTATCAGCCAAATGAATCCTGTACGTAATGTTCATACCATTGAATCCGATGGGCAGGTTCAAACCAAAAGTGTAACCGGGATGTCGGGATATACCCTGATTAAGGCTGATTCAATTGAGGTTGCGATGGGGATTGCGCAGTCCTGCCCGTATCTTCAGGTTGGTGGTACACTGGAGGTGGCAGAGCTGATCCCCATGCGTGGTCCACAGAGATAGGGC
>RFGN01000075.1 GCA_003696645.1 Gammaproteobacteria bacterium
CAGCATCCCCCCTACCATGGGCGCGGCAATTCTCTGCATCACTTCCGAG
The DNA here is from genome assembly GCA_003696645.1 of Gammaproteobacteria bacterium. Lineage (GTDB taxonomy): Bacteria > Pseudomonadota > Gammaproteobacteria > J025 > J025 > J025. The sequence continues at coordinate 50 of RFGN01000075.1, forward strand.
CCAGTTCCACTCCCCCACATGATCGGCAGAAGACCGGCAATGATGGCTGTGGCCGTCATGATGACGGGACGGACCCGCTCGGAAGTTCCATCATTGACCGCCTGCATGATTTCATATGGGGTGAGATGCCCTTTTTCATGTCTTCTCATCTCGATTTTCTGATCGATAAATGTCAAAACCAATACACCGATCTCTGCCGAGACGCCTGCCAGGGCAATAAACCCCACCGCGACAGCCACAGAAAGATTGAATCCGAGCCAGTCCAGCAACCAGAACCCGCCGATCAGACCAAACGGGATGGACAACATAACCACCAGTGGCTCTGTAATATTTCTGAAGTTGAAGAACAGCAACAGAAAGATGACCAGTAGCGTAGCCGGAACAACGAGCTGAAGTCGTTTGGCAGCACGCTCCATATATTCAAATTGACCGGACCAGGTCAGGGTATAGCCAGGTGGAATCCGGACCTGCTGTTCAACTATCTTTTTCGCCTGGGCGACATAGCCACCAATATCAGAGGTTTTGATATCGACATAGATCCAGGCATTGGGCCTTGAATTTTCACTTTTGATTGATGGCGGTCCACGCCTCAGTTTCATCTCGGCAACCAGAGACAGGGGAATCTGTGCCCCGGTAGGTGTCGGAATCAATACCCGTTTGAGCTGAGAAAGATTATCGCGCAATTCTCTTGGATATCGCAGGTTGACCGGGTATCGTTCCAGTCCCTCGACCGTATGGGTCACATTCATCCCGCCTATGGCCGTCTGAATCACGTCCTGTATATCTCCAACCGTCAGCCCGTAACGGGCGGCCGCATTGCGCTGGATATCAAAATCGAGATAATAGCCTCCTGCTGTTTTATCGGAAAATGCCGACAGGGTATCGGGCAGCGTCTTGAGTGATTGTTCAATCTTCCCGGCGACCTCTTCCAGAACCTTCAGGTCTGGTCCACTGACCTTGATCCCGATAGGCGTCTTGATTCCGGTCGACAACATGTCGATTCGTGTCTTGATCGGAAAGGTCCAGGCATTGGCCAAACCAGGAAAC
>RFGN01000563.1 GCA_003696645.1 Gammaproteobacteria bacterium
GGGCATCTCCAGATTGTTGCTTTCCAGCAGTGTGCGGTTATACAGGATCTCTTTCACCGAACCATCGGCCAGGATTCGGCCATCGACCAGCAGCAGGCAGCGATCACAGACCTCCAGGGCAATATCCAGATCATGGGTGCAGAGCAGGATGGTCTTGTCGGTCTGCTGCAGCCATTCGATCAGCTTGCGACGATTGAGCGGATCCATGTTGGTGGAGGGTTCATCGAAGACCAGCGTCTGCGGCTGATAGGACAATACTGTAGCCAGTGCCAGACGTTTGCGTTCACCAAACGAAAGATGAAACGAAGAGCGTTCCTCAAAACCACTCAGACCAACCGTCTCCAGCGCCTCCTGTACACGAGCCCGGATGGCCTCGCGATCCAGGCCCAGATTCAGCGGCCCGAAGGCGACATCATCAAATACGGTGGGGCAGAACAACTGGTCATCCGGATCCTGAAAGACGATGCCCACCTGACGGCGGACCTTGTTGAGGGTCTTCCTGGTCACCATCGTACCATTGATTCGCACCTCTCCCCGAGAGGCCATTACCACCCCATTCAGATGACTCATGAAGGTCGATTTTCCGGCACCGTTTGGCCCGATCAGCGCCACTTTTTCACCCGGATGGATCTGGCAGGTCACCCCCTTGAGGACCTGATGACCATCCGGATAGGCAAAGTGCACATCCCGGACCTCGATTGCCGGCGGCGTGGAATGAGGTGTCGCTTGATCGTGGCTCATGAATGACTCCTGTACGGCCTGAACTATTAATATACCTTATAACGCCTCAATACCAGGCCTGGATAGCGGCATGAAAAGGCCCGATTCGGTCACAGACGGTCAGGACCACAATCACTCCCACCACCAACACCATCTTGGCGGCATCGCGCGGGCCGGCAGAAAACTCCACCAGGGTGTGAAACTCCCCCTGAAAACCCTTGGACAGCATGGCCTTGAAGACCCGCTCGGTCCGCTCGAAACTGCGGATCAGCAATGTGCCGACAAAACCGCCCACGACCCTGAAGGTATGCAGATCCATGCGCTTGACAAACCCACGTGTACTCATGGCGGTGTTCATGCGCCGCATTTCATCAATAAACACATAGGTATAGCGGTAGGTAAAGAGGATCATCTGCACAAAGATGGCCGGGCAACGCAACCGCTGCAGGGCAATCATGCTGACATCAAAGCGGGCCGAACCAAAGATCACATAAGAGATCATCACGATGGCCACCGCCTTGAGAAAGATCAGCGCAGCCAGCCGCAACCCCTCCCAGGCAAAGGGCAACCCCAGTACATGGTAGGCTGCCGTTCCTGGATAACTGAAGGGCAGGATCAGGAAAAACGGCAGCAGAAAGGGGACCACCCAGGCCAGCCCCTGCTTGACAAAGGCATAGGGCAAACGGGATATCCGGCAAAAGCCGATTGCCAGGAGAAGTGCAACCATCGCCAGAGGCAGGGTCTGCAGTACTGCCACACCCAGTACAAATATGCCCAGCGAGGCAATCTTGAAACGCGGATCCCATCGCTGGATGGATGAGGCCAGCTGATGGTGCTGATCGATCTCCAGCGCCATGCTCAGGTTTCCGATCCAGCGGTCACACTTTCTGACGGAACGGCCTGTGGCAGCTGGCCAGCCAGAACCTCGGGCTTGGTCTTCATCAGAAAACCGGCACAGGCGCCGGTCACGATTGCCTCGATGATCATTACCGGAACATGGGCCGCGAGCGCCAGACCGGCGATATTGAAAAAGGCCTCACCCGTGGTGACCAGTGCCAGGGACAAGACCAGTCCTGAAGAGATAATCCCCGCCCCTCCAGCCAGCGCACCAAAGATCACCTCTTTTCTTGGATGGTTGAATCGATGCCGCAGCTGCCAGACCATATAGGCAACCAGACCACCGCCACCCAGCATGAGCCAGTTCACACCAAGGACCGTCACGCCACCATGACCAAACAATACCGTCTGCAGGGTCACCCCCACCATGATCGCCGGGAACGCCCGCCAGCCCAATACAATGCCCACCAATCCGTTGAGGATCAGGTGGACACTGGTCGGTCCGATTGGAACATGAATCAGGGAGGCGACAAAAAAGACCGAGGTAATCACCGAAATCTTGGGGACATCCTCCATATCGATCTTGCGCAAGGTAGCGGCGGCGATCGCCGTAGA
>RFGN01000564.1 GCA_003696645.1 Gammaproteobacteria bacterium
CGCTCGATCATGTGCTGCAGCTCTTCACTGAAACGGCGTCGATTGAACAGGTTGGTCAACGGATCATGATCCGCCAACCAGGCAAGGTGGGTTTCAACCCGTTTGTATTCCGTCACATCCAGACCAACGGACAGGATGGCCGGTTCATCTTCTTCACTGCAATCCAGCTTTGAATGCAGCCAGGCAATATTACGGGTTGAACCATCCTTGCACAATGTCAAACTTTCATGACGATATTGTGTCAGATGACCTTCGCGCATGGCCTTCAGATGTTTATTCAGTTCGGGATCTGTCTCACCATCGGACAGAAAGCAGACAAACGGTGCTGAAATGATTTCATCCGCTTCATACTGCAGGAGTTCCCTTCCAAAACGGTTGAGAGACAGAATTTTGCCTCGCTGATTCTGTGTCAATACGATAACCTGTGCGGTATTGAGCAAATGTGATACAAAATCCCTTTCCCGACGCAGAACCTTTTTCTGCTCTGACAGTTTTCTGGCCCGCGATTGCGCCTTTTTTTCAAGATTCTCGAGCTGGACAGACAAGGTAGATGCCGCCTCATAGAGCTTGTCTACCTCATCATGAAATCTCCCCGCCTTGCTGTAAGCGTCAAGTGCAGAACGAAATTCCCTGAAATTTCTCTTGGAGAGCATGGGTAAAAGATAGGCCATATCCTTGAGCCTTGAAAGCAACTGGGTGAACATCATCCACATGACCAAGCCGGAAGCCAATAATCCGGCGATACCTACCATGACAATCTGCCTGATGGAATCATGGATGTTACTGACAGATCGGGTCACATCCGTCATGACAATAAAATTGGCATTGTTTGTGCCCATCATGGCCGGAAGTGGAAAGAGTTTGATGTACATGATCCGTTCATGAAAATGGATCTGGATGCCTTCGGAAATTGTGGACAGTTGTGGATACGTCAGACTGGCCTGTTGAAGAATAGCAAAGCTTTCTTGCTTGTTGGTCAGACCGGATACATGAGATTGCCATCCCGGAAGACGCATGCCCTTATCACTCTTGTCCACCAGCAGGCCAATATCATCACCCGTGAGCTGCTTGAATCTCAACAGCACGTCTGCAAGCGATATTCCCAATGCGATGACACCTACCTTTTCACCGCGAATCAGTAACGGTGCGATCACAAACTGCATGCATGTATCGTGACAGATCACCGGGCTGATCGGCTTTTCGCTTGCATTGACATCACTGATCCACTTTTTCATGACGCCATCATCTGGAAACCTGACCCCCACCGCACTCTTTATCGCAACCAAATCATTTCTTCTGTCATGAATTCGCAGAAGTTCTATGCCATTCTGAATCTGCATGAGGGTCCAGTAGCGTTCCAATACCTGGTTGATATGCGGCATTTGCCTGTTATGCAGTGCCGACTCCACACCGCCAAGAAATGGAACCATCTCTGCGACCTGCTGCAGGTCCGCTGCGGTGCTGCGCAGCAACGCAGCCAGTTCACGTGCATAATTCTGATTCCGAACCTGCTGCCTGTCATGCAAGTTTTTCATCAAGGCGATGTAACTGGAAAGGCTGTACAACAACACAATAATGGTCAGAGTAAGGC
>RFGN01000076.1 GCA_003696645.1 Gammaproteobacteria bacterium
AGGAGGTCCAGAAGTGGCTGGGCAAGGCGTCGGTGCGTACCCTGTACATCCAGAAGGCCAGCCCCTGGGAGAACGGCTACGTGGAATCATTCAATGGCAAGCTGCGTGACGAGCTACTTAACCGCGAGCTGTTCCTGAGCCTGGCCGAAGCGAGGTACGTATTGGACGAGTGGCGTCTGGATTACAACCACCGCCGGCCGCACTCGTCGTTGAACTGGCAGACCCCTGCGGCGTATGCCGCGACGTTAGATGAACCCGTGGCCGGGACGCTCCCGACGGCGCTGATGGGTGCAGACCCTCCGGTCGGGGCTACGCCCCTCCCTACGGCTCTGCACCCATCGATTAACAACCCGATTCTCTCACACTAACTGGCGCAAAGATCGGGAGGGGGTCAGGTGGTCAGCCCCCGGCCGCTCCAAATGGCGAATTTACGGATTCAATTGTAGGCGAGTCTCTTGACTCGAATCTTAGCACTTTAATTTATCTGGAAACATTGAGAGATTTGCATGGGAATGGATCAACTAGTATTCAACAAGAACGAGGGGCTGTTGTTCATGAGTTAGGGCACCTCATGACCGCACAAGACGGCAATGCAGATCATGCTGATGGGGGTCGATTCACAGATCAAGATCATTTTAGCGATACCTCTAAGCATATACTCTGCAATTGAAGGAGATTTTCAATGCCTTGTCGTTCACTAATCCAAGTATTACTGCTGTTTGCTTTGCTCATGAAGGGTTCTGTTGTTGCTCAAGCCAAGACATACCAGGCCCCGCCTTTGAGTGTATCGGTCCAACCCCTCTCGCCATGGGGTGAGTTTCATGTCGGGATGCCGTTGTTCGTACGTGCCAGTATTCGCAATGACACCGACGAGCTCGTGACGTTCGGGTACCACCGGAATCTATACAGCCTCGAGTCCTGGTTGGTATATGCCGGGGAAGTTGGTGGTGAAATGAAAATCGTCGGGTTAGGCGGCAGATCGAGCCGAACCATACCTGTAGGACTACGAACCATGACCTTAGCGCCCGGGGAAAAGGTCGGTTGGGTCTTTACCGTATGGTTCCACCACGAGTACCGCCCCAGCAGTGATCCTGGCCTCAGATACGGATTGGCTCTACCCGCCCCGGGCGATTGGCAGTTGCAGGCCAAGCTGTTTGGGATCTCACTAACGCCAGAAGAAGATATTAAGCGGATGAAAGATTCTGGGTTTCAACATATGCCCGAGCTAAGCTCATTGCTTAGCAACACGGCTGAATTGAAGGTTATGCCCACGGAATCTGCGGCGTTCATGAAGTTCATCGAATTTATAACACCGCTGGCACCAAGTGAGAACGGGCTGCCCCGGGAACACTGGCCTGCCCTGGAACAATACTCAACGTCTACCGACGTTTGGGTCAGTCAACTGTCGAGTTGGCTGTTGATACGAAGCCATATGGAAGACCCAGATTGGTCAGATGAATTTGAGAACCGGCAACCCCATGCCCTCGAGAAACTGAGGCAACTTAGCAAGAAGGCCGATTCCCTTACTGTCGATCAATTTAAGGATACACCGATCTATTACGACGCGATCATTGTTCAGGCAACTTTGTTGGCCTTCGAGCAGCCTCCCGATACTCTTGGTATTGATGATATTGATCATATCGCTGTGCTAGTCCGTCAAGTGCCTGAATGGTATTCTAGTTTTTGGGCAGAACGTTGGAGAGATTGGTTGGTTAGCGAATACGAGGTCATGCGAAAAGAAGCGTTGGAGAGAGACAACCAACTTACACCAATTCAATAACTCGTCTATTTATCTGATTCACAGTTACCGACTCCCGGAAAACCTGTTCAACAGTTATAACCGAATCTTTTATACCTCCCTAAGTCCCGTATTGTCAGGTGCCCGACAAATTGGACCCCCGCCGCAGAGACCGATCCCACGTTCTGAACGAATTTTGGAACCCTCCCCGTGAAATGATCCAGTTCATGTGAGAGAATCCAGCCGGCCCCGGGCCGGAAAGGATTCCTCGATGAAGAAGCGACATAGTGCAGAACAGATCGTAGCCAAGCTCCGCCAGGCGGATATGGAGCTGGGCAAGGGGCTGAAGGTGCCGGAGGTCTGCAAACGGCTGGGCGTCAGTGAGCAGACGTACTACCGGTGGCGGACGAAGTACGGCGGGATGGACCCGGTGATGGCCAAGCAGATGAAGGAGCTGGAGCGAGAGAACGCGCGGCTGAAGAAGCTGGTGGCCGACCAGGCGTTGGACATGCTGATCCTCAAGGAGGCGGCCCGCCCACGGCTTCAACAGCGCTACGCGCTAAACTTGTGAACCCCGAGCGGCGTAGACGCACGGTGGGTAAGGTGCGTCGTCGTTTGGGGCATGACAAGGTGAGTGAACGC
>RFGN01000565.1 GCA_003696645.1 Gammaproteobacteria bacterium
CCCAATCGAATGTATCGTCGCGTTTTTCCTGGTACAGATGTTGCCGATACAACTGCTCAAACTTGATCAACTCATTTTTGGATATGTCATTCAAGGCTTCAAACAATTCCGCACCAAATCTCTCGTGATAGAGATCAACGATTTCATCCTCCGACATGATGCGCGTCTCAAACAACTCCCTGAGCTTTAACAGGTCTACCTCGGTTTGCGATCCCGATAACAGCCTTCCGATCCTGTCAAACCTGCAGCTTAGAAGACCATGGGAGGATTCATACAAGGATGCATATTCGGCGCTGATGCGCTCGGCAAATGCACGGAAATCAACTCCACCCTTTTCCTTGAGAGCACATGACACATTCCAAACGTCTTGCCATGGATCAAGCTCTGTCTTCGGGTAACGTGCGTTCTGAAGAAGCAGCAGGATAAAAAGTACCTCGGCTAGCTCCAGATACCCCCGAGAAACAGCATCGCTGACGGTAAAGCATGTCCAATGGTTCCATGTTTCAAGGTTATCGTAATCCTGACCAGAAATCACAAGACCATAATCTTCTCTTCCCAAAAGCATCACCAGCTTCAGGTCAAAGGGCCATTTACCCGGGTGATCATCAAAAACATCCGAGCTAATCCCTGCTTGGCCAAACTGAGATAGTCCAGATGAGAAACGAAGTGGGCTCGGCTCACAATCTGTTAAAGAAAAGACATCCATGATGGCACCCCAGACTTCGTCCAGCTGCCCTGAGTCTGCCCAACCCATCGCGAAAAACCCTATATCTTCCAAAGCCCACCAAAGTCCTCGCTCGGGGACAGACGAAGACACCAAACGCTGAAGCAAATCATCTAGGTATGACCTTCCCAGACCGGAAAGAAGTACCTCCTCGACATCCGCGTTCAGCCTTTCAAGGCTCCTTAACAAACCAAATGCCAGAAGCACAATGGGGTAACATGCCTCGGGAACTAGAAGCTTCACATTGGAGGGGAGACTTTTCATGAGGCTGTGCAGAGAGGATATGAACACCTCCAACTGATCCGCCGTGACCCCTGAACCACCCCCATAATCCTTCAGAAGCTTGCAATGCTGGCTGATTAGCTTTGCAATATGGTGTGAATCGGTCTCAATGTTATGAGATGCAAGAGACACTGCTGGCTGCTGCAGTATTCGATCGGAGATATCGATCATGGTGTCCAGCATCCTGTCCAGGACATCAAACCTACCCGTATAGTCGATCAGCTGATCACGCGGCAAGGATGCATAGTGCACGTTCAGGAAGTTCGACAGTATTTCTGCCAAGGGCTTGGAGAACGGTCCATCTTTGGCCAGCGGCTGACCATCGGACATCAGAATAATGTTAGTGTTAAGCTCGGCGTGGGGCTGGGAATCAAAACGCTGCTCAAGCTCGTCTCTTATCGACTTATCCTGCTGTTGTTCTTCCTGCATCGCGCTGCCCACAGCCTGGGCCGCGGCACCTGTTGCTTCTGGAAGCTTGCTGCAGGGTCCGTCCGCAGCATCACCAACTTGAGTGATACGACAGGCTCTACCCAGCAAGAGCTGCAGCTCTGACAGGGAAGCTAGTATTTCAAAGATATTCTGGTCGGTGATATCAAGGTTGCGATGAGCTGTGGTTAGCTTCTGCGGACAAGTTCGCCCTAGAATACTGGACTGCATCCATTGAAAATAGAAAGGCCAGGAAGGATCTCGATCGAATCTTCTAGCATCCAGAGAATCTATAGCCATGGCGTTGACCCCCTCCATGTCCAATGGACAATACAACTCGATATCGTTAGGACTTCCAAAGAAATATCAAGGTGCTCACACTGGAAAAATGACTTATGGGAAATGAGTCATTGGACGATGGTACTATATTAGGTCTGCTTCGCAGACCATCGAAGCCACACTGTTCGGCCTAGAGGAAAGTTGTCATGCTGAGAACTTTGCCATGTCGGGACTCGGGTGAAATGGCCACCGCCAGAATGCAGGAACTGAACATCCCTCGACCAGCAGCTGCCGAGTTGGGCTGGACGGCACTCCAGGCCGCGGAGAAGGGCTATTACGTTAGCGAAACCGGCAAGAAGGTTGATTGGAGTCCCTATGTGCAATCAGCTCGCGCAGCCAAAGCGAGCATCCCGCCCAGTTCGCCTCTCCCTGAGCACAAACTCGCGCCTTTTCCCGAGACGCGCGTTCAAGTCACTAACGAAACGACCCTCGGCGCAGCGAGAAGACTTGTGGGCAGCGGCTTCAAGGTAATTGCGTTAAACTTTGCCAATGGCATACATCCGGGCGGAGGTTTCCTAAGCGGAGCCAAGGCCCAAGAGGAGGTGCTTTGCCGATCCAGCGCCTTGTATCTGACGCTGGTCGGCGACCCAATGTACGAAGCCCATAGTAAACGACCGGAGCCTGACTCGACCGATTGGGCTATTTATTCGCCTGATGTGCCCGTATTTCGAACCGACGACGGGACTGCTCTTGAGGAACCCTGGCTGCTGAGTTTCATTTCCTGTGCTGCACCCTATGCGCCTGCCATCGGCCAACCCCGCTCGGGAGATCTTTTGCAACGACGAATCCACAGAGTACTGAATATCGCCCGTTCATATGGCTACTCGGCTTTAGTACTCGGTGCCTGGGGTTGCGGAGCCTTCGGCAATGATCCCCGTAGAACAGCCCGTGACTTTCGAGAGGCACTGGAAACGGAATTCGACGGGGCCTTTTCCGATATTGTATTTGCGATCACCGATTGGTCTTCAGAAAGGCGGTTTCTCGGACCATTCCGAGACGTATTCGGTTCGGTTGAGAATGAACACAGATAAGACTGGTTATACGCAGCCCAGGGGCACTCACCGTTGCAGCCACGAGTACAAACGGACAGGGAAATATCACACTCCAACTAGACTTGATTCATTCGGCTGTAATGGCTGAGCACATTTCCAGCTATCGTTCGATGGACTGTTCACCAGGGACGAAACCGGATAGGCCTCCAGCGTTTCCGCCGGAACTGGCCGTAGAAGATGCGCCACTTCCTTTCCGGAATAATCCCGGCAATTCAGCCACTGTTCAAAATAGCCCGGCGCAATGATGACCGGCATCCGATCATGAATGGTCCTCATCAGTTCGTTGGGTTTCGTTGTGATGATTGTGAACGAATAAACTACCCCGTCAGGCCCGTTCCACGACTCCCATAATCCAGCTAGCGCCAACAGCCCCTTGCTCGCACTTTGAATGTAATATGGCTGCTTTCGACTGCCCTCCCTCTTCCACTCATAAAAGCCGCTCGCGGGAACGATGCATCGACGACTCTGGTACGCTATTCGAACAAAGGCTTTTCCTCGATCGTTTCGGCTCTGGCATTGATCAGCCGCTTGCCAATGGATGCACCCCTGGCCCAGGAAGGAATCAGCCCCCATTGCATCAGGGCCATCTTCCGATGCTTGCCGTCACTGGTACCGACGACGGGCACCCTCTGGCTCGGGGCGATATTGTATCGCTTCGGATAGTCGATATGCCCGGAGGCCTGAAATGTAGCGATCACAGTTTCCATTGAATGTGTGAGTGAAAATCTGCCGCACATGGGCCAAGCATAGCATTGGAATCAAAAGCAGGTATTTTCGTTGGACTGTTTGTAATTGCACCAATATGTGGCCATGGGCTGTAGGAGTCTAATTAATCATCCTGTGCAGGGTGAACCCCAGCCTGCCACCAATAGGATGCGACCTGTTGAAG
>RFGN01000566.1 GCA_003696645.1 Gammaproteobacteria bacterium
CCGGACAGTGCCGATGCCACAAACCTGTCCAGACTTGTCCAATGGTTGTCATCGGAATCTGATTATCCGATGCAAATCGTCTATGCCGATAGCTACGCCGACCTGTCCAGGATTCTGAAAGAGAAGCCGGATAGTATAGGCTGGACCTGCGGCGCCCCATTTGTAGAGGATCATTCCCAGACAGGTCAGCAACTGGTTGCTGTTCCTCTTTTCAAGGGACAACCCACCTACCACAGCGTGATCATCACGAACAAATTCCATTCGAATTCAAAAGGGCTTGTCGATTTCAAGGGCAAGGTCTTCGCCTATTCCGACCCGAGATCCAACTCCGGCTATCTGGTCCCCACGATCGAGCTGAAAAAGATCCATGCCTCACCACAATCCTTTTTCAGAATGACCCTGAATGCCCATAGCCATGAAGGGAGCATCCTTTATGTTGCACAGGGCGTTGCCGACGTGGCAGCCGTTGACGAGTATGTTCTGGAATATATCTTCAAACGTAATCCGGAACTGAAAAAAAAGATCCGTATCCTGGAAAGTTTCGGACCCTTCCCCTTTACCCCGATTGTGACAGGCAAGGCCGTCTCTCCTTCGGTACTGGCCAGGATTCAACAAGCCCTGACAAAGATGCAGGACCATCATGAGGGTCGGCTACTTCTGAATGAACTTGATCTGGATGGATTCGTCGTCAAGACCCCGGATTTCTACCGCCCAATTGCCAACATGCTTCGGCAGGTCAAGCCACCTGTTCATTGATCCCGCCCTCCAGACGAATTTCGTCAAGGGGTTGCGGACGGTGCAGATGATAACCCTGCACATAATCGATTCCGATCTTTTTCAACAACTGCAAGGCCTCGTTGCTGTCTACCTGTTCTGCAATGGTCTTGACCCTGACCTCACTGGCCACTTCCTGCATGGAACGCACCATGGCCTGATCCACGCTATCTGCAAGGATATTGCGAATAAAGCTGCCATCAATCTTGAGATAATCGACACTCAATCGCTTCAAGTAGGAATATGAGGCCATGCCGGTACCAAAATCATCCAGGGAAAACCGGCATCCCAATACCCTCAATTCCTCGATCACAAGATCCATCTGTGCCAGATTTTCCACCACGGCCGTTTC
>RFGN01000077.1 GCA_003696645.1 Gammaproteobacteria bacterium
CATGAACCTGACGATGTATACCGACTACTCCCTGCGGGTCTTGATCTACCTGGGATCCAGGAAGGGAAAAATCGTCACGATCACAGAGATCGCTCAATACTATAGGGTGTCCAGAAATCATCTGGTCAAGGTCGTGCATGGACTGGGCAAGAACGGTTTTATCGAGACGATCCGTGGCAAGGGTGGAGGCATGCAACTAAAAGGTGACCCCAGACAGATTACAATTGGTGAAGTCGTCCGGAAAACTGAACCCAATTTTCATATTGTGGAATGCTTTGATGAGAACAATAAACGCTGCATTTTGCATTCCGCATGTGGTCTTAAAAGTGTTCTGGCCGAGGCCAACCGCGCTTTTTTGGAGGTGCTGGATCGTTATACGCTGGATCGGTTTTTGCAAGATCCAGAGGCCATGAAGGATTTGTGGAGCCAGGTCGGGCATGGGCAGTGGCAGGTCTGATTCTTCCTGTTTGATCCTTCTTTCTGCATGCGGCCCAAAGGCAAAAAGCCGTATTCAGACTGCCAGCACATCTGAATGGATGTTGTCGGGCAGTATTCTTCATAGAGAAATATGTGATGGTGAATAAAAAGGGAGAGGGTATTCCGTGATTTGGGGGAGACTGCTTGGCGTCATATTTGGATACCTGCTTGGCGGATTTATCGGTGGTCTGATCGGCTATTTTATTGGTAGCCAGCTGGATCGGCAGGTTCATTTCATTCCGGGTATTTCCAGGGCTGCCCAGATTCAGACGACCTTTTTTTCTGCCACCTTTTCAGTCATGGGGCATCTGTGCAAGGCCGACGGTCGTGTTACCCAACAGGAAATCGAGATGGCCAGATCCATCATGCGGCAACTGCAGCTGAATCCGGATCAGACCCGGCAGGCACAGCGCTTCTTTACAGCAGGGAAGTCGGCTGATTTCAGCCTGGAACAGACCTTGCAGGGCCTGCGCCAGGCCTGTCGATTTCAACCGGTACTGTTGCGAAATTTTGTCGAAATACAGCTATTGGCGGCCTATGCCGATGGACATGTGGATCCGGCTGAACGACAGATTCTGGAAAGCATCTGTCTGCATCTGGGTTTTTCACAGGCCGACTTTGTTCAATTGGAACAGGCCGTCAAGGCCCACGTCCATGCCGCCAGCCAACAGGCCAGAGGAGGAATGGAACTCTCCGATGCCTATGCGATTTTGGGGGTATCGGAGCAGGCCAGTGATGCAGAGGTCAAGAAGGCCTATCGACGGCAGATGAGTCAGCATCACCCGGACAAGCTGGTTTCCAAGGGACTGCCGGAAGAGATGATGAAGTTGGCTGTGGAAAAATCACAGGAGATTCAAAAGGCCTATGAGGTGATTCAGAATGCCAGAAAGGGACATTAGCATGATGGTTTTCAGACTATTCATGGCATTGTCTTTGGTTATGGCAGCAACCTCCGCCAGTGCCCAGATGGTCCTGAACAAGGGAGAGTCGGTCCCTCTGGCGGGACGTGAGGGAGGGCAAGTGGTGACGATCTGGCCCAGTCAGGGATATGTCGAGCATCAGGTCGGAATGGGCCGTCCGGATCAGATCGCTGTATCCGGAGATTATCTCCTGGTTCTGAAGGGACGGAAATTGGAGACATGGGAAACCGCCAGCG
>RFGN01000078.1 GCA_003696645.1 Gammaproteobacteria bacterium
CTGGGCGCTGAAGGACATCAACTTCGAAGTGCACGAAGGCGAGGTGCTCGGCATCATCGGACACAACGGCGCGGGCAAGAGCACCCTGCTCAAGATCCTCTCGCGGGTCACTGAGCCTACCACCGGGCGCGTCACCATGAGAGGACGTGTCGGCGCCCTGCTCGAAGTGGGCACCGGATTCCACCCCGAACTCACCGGCCGCGAGAACATCTACATGAACGGCACCATCCTCGGGATGACCAAAAAGGAGATCGATCGCAAGCTGGACGAGATCGTGGACTTCTCGGGCGTGGAAAAGTACATCGATACGCCGGTGAAATTCTACTCTTCTGGCATGAAGGTGCGTCTGGGCTTTGCTGTGGCCGCCCATTTGGACCCAGAAATCCTGGTCATCGACGAGGTGCTGGCCGTCGGGGATGTGGAGTTCCAGCGCAAGTGCCTGGGCAAGATGGAAGACGTGTCCCGCTCGGGCAGGACGGTGTTGTTTGTGAGTCATAATATGGGGGCCGTGAGAAGTCTTTGCCAGCGAGGAATGGTACTGAATCTCGGAAAGGTCCAGTTTCTTGGTGATGTGGATAAGGCAGTTGGCTCCTACGTGGATAGCCTTTCACAGAAACTACAAAACAGCCTGGAATGGGACCTGTTAACTGCACCGGGCGACGAACGGTTTAAATTGACGAGGCTGGTAGTAAAGCCCACGAAAGGAGATTTGATTACCTTGGATTCGGGGATTACCATTCATTGTGAATGTGTCAATTATGCAATAGAAAATGCGCTACTGGACATGACCTTCGAGCTTACAAATGGCGAGGGGGTCAAACTCATTCATCACGGAGGATTTTTTTGCAAACGAGAAGAATTGAAACCAGGGTTCTACAGCGTCAGTGCACATATCCCTCCAAGGTTATTGAACAGGGGCATTTACACGGTTCGCGTGTGGTTTGGGCTGAACATGAAAGAAAACCTGATAAAGGGATCCCCTGCGGTTACTTTTGAATTAATGAATGCCAATGTCGATCACATAACACGGGAACTTCCAGGTGTGCTGCGACCCGAAATAACTTACAAAACGAATTACCGTGGTAAAGTCCTCGACACAACCGGTGCTGCTTGAATTACCTCGAATCCACGACCCCCGCGGCAACCTCTCCTTTCTGCAGAACCGTGATCACTTTCCCTTCGAGATTGCCCGGGTGTTCTGGACCTACGACGTGCCGGGCGGATTCACTCGTGGCGGGCATGCGTATCGAACTCAGGAAGAGGTTATAATTGCTCTGAGTGGCAGTGTTGATGTTGTGGTAACTTATCCGGATGGTTCCCACCAGAAGTTTTCGCTCAGTCGCTCTTATCATGCTCTTTATCTTCCGCCTCTGACGTGGCGCCATATGGAGAATTTCTCGACCAACTCACTTTCATTGCACCTTTCCAGTCATCCATTCGATGAAGCCGATTACATCAGAGATTTTGAGGAATTCCGACGTCTTGCGCTGGGATAGCCGCACTACTACGGTCTGGGATTGCCAGGTATTTGAACTACCCCGTATCCAGACCGCAGCGGGGGCGATTACCGCCCTGAATAATGGGATGGACTTGCCATTTGAAGTGCGGCGGGTTTATTATCTGTATGACGTGCCGGGGGGGGCACAGCGAGGAGGGCATGCACACAAGGAACTCATTCAGCTCATTGTGGCTGCCAGTGGAAGTTTTGATGTCATTATCGACGATGGACGCAACCGCAAAGTAGTGTCCCTCAACCGTCCTTACTTGGGCTTGCTTATTGTGCCGGGAATTTGGCGAGAGCTTGTGAATTTCTCATCCGGCTCAATCTCCCTAGTGCTTGCATCGGATCTGTATAGGGAAGAGGATTATATCCGATCAAATAATTTGTTTAAACAAATTAAAATACATTGATCATGCTTGACTTAGAGGGAATTATCTCCAAAATTATGCAATCAAAGGGATTGACACCACCCGAGAAA
>RFGN01000567.1 GCA_003696645.1 Gammaproteobacteria bacterium
GAGCGATCCGAATTCTAAATTTCTCGATCCGTGTTGCAAGTCCGGCGTGTTTCTGCGCGAGATCGCCAAGCGCCTCGACGCCGGATTGGAAAAGGCCATCCCGGACAAGCAGGAACGCATCAACCACATCTTCACCAAGCAACTTTACGGCCTGGCCATCACGGAACTCACGGCCCTGCTATCCCGCCGCTCGGTCTATTGCTCCAAGACCGCCAATGGGAAGTACTCTGTCTGCGATGCCTTCGACGATCCGCAGGGCAATATCCGTTTCAAGCGTCTCGACCACATGTGGCGAAACGGTCGCTGCGTATTTTGCGGAGCCAGCCAGGCCAACATGGATCGCGGCCAAGAGCTGGAAACCCATGCGTATCAATTCATTCATACCGCCAATCCAGAGGAAATATTCAAAATGAAATTCGATGTCATTATCGGCAACCCGCCATACCAGTTGAGCGATGGCGGCTTCGGCCGAAGCGCTTCGCCGATTTACCATAAATTCGTTCGCCAAGCCAAGAAGCTCAAGCCACGCTACTTGACCATGATTATCCCCTCTCGCTGGTTTGCGGGCGGCAAAGGGCTGAACGACTTTCGCGCTGAAATGCTGAACGACGACCATATTCGCAAGATCGTGGACTTTGAAGACGCTACGGAGGTCTTTCCAGGTGTGGATATTGCGGGCGGCATTTGCTACTTCCTCTGGGACCGCGATTCGTCCGGTCCGTGTGAAGTCGTCAACATGCACAACGGAACCTCAGTAGTTTCGACCCGTCCGCTTAATGAATTCAAGACCTTTATCCGCCACAGTCAGGCCGTGCCCATCATCCGAAAAGTGCTCGCAAAGAAAGAAAAGAGCATGAGCGAGCAAGTATCATCGAGTAAGCCCTTCGGATTGCGCACCTTTGTGCGACCGCAGAAGACAGGAGACATCATACTACGCTGGCAGAATGGCGAAGGCCCATACAAGCGAAAAGATATAACGACCGGCACAGAGATGATCGACAAATGGAAGGTCATCACCTCCTACGTCGGCTACGACCACGCCGGAAACCCGGGGAAGGACGGTAGACGCAGAGTCCTCTCGAAGATTGACATACTGCCTCCTGGAACGATCTGTACGGAGACTTACCTTGTCATTGGAAGTTACTCTGATGAAGAGCAGGCTCGTAATTTAGTGGAATACATGAAAACCAAGCTGTTCCGATTCCTGGTAGCACAGTTCATGTACTCCCACCACATTACCAAGGATTCGTACGCTCTCGTACCTATTCTCGACATGACCAAGAAGTGGACCGACAAGAAGCTCTACAGGCGTTACAAGCTGACGGCGGAGGAGATCGCGTTCATCGAGTCGAAGATACGTCCAATGGAGGCTAACGGTGAGTAACGAGTTCTTTCCATCGAGGCCTGAATCCAGGCCGACGATTTACGCCTACGAGGACAGCAACCCGCAATATGCCGGGCTGCTCAAGGTGGGCTATACGACAATCGATGCGAAAACCCGAGTCGCACAGCAGTATCCGACGAAGAGGCCGGGTAAGCCCCCTTACCGCATCGTGCTGGAAGAGCCAGCCATGCGCAGTGACGGGTCTGTCTTCACGGACCACGATGTCCATCGCTGTCTGCGTCAACAGGGTGTCAGCAACCCTGAGGGGGAATGGTTCGAGTGCCCGGTGTCGAAAGTCAAGGCGGCGGTGATTGCACTGCGAACCGGTCAAGTAAACGAAGAGAATCGCACGCTTGATTTCAAGATGCGCCCGGAGCAAAAAGAAGCCGTGGAAAAGACAGCGGCCTATTTCCGCAGTTACAAGAGGGACAAGCAGAATAAAGGCAAGACGCCGCACTTTCTCTGGAACGCGAAGATGCGTTTCGGTAAGACGTTCGCCGCCTATCAACTGGCCAAGAAAATGGGCTGGCGTAAAGTGCTGGTCATGACTTTCAAGCCGGCGGTGCAAAACGCGTGGGAATCGGATCTGAAACAGCACGTCGATTTCAAGGGCTGGCAGTTCATCAAGCCCGGCGGGCTGACCTACGAAGAGGCCGACAAGAGTAAGCCTATTGTCTGCTTCGGCTCATTTCAGGACTATCTGGGCCGCAACCCCAGAACGGGCGGAATCAAAACCAAGAACGAATGGGTTCACGCGACAAACTGGGATTGTGTCATCTTGGACGAATACCATTATGGTGCTTGGCGTGAGAACGCGAAGGAGTTGTTCGAAGCGGAGGACAGCCGAGAGAGGAAGTTCGCCGAAGGCGAGGGCATTGAGGATTTTGATGAAGACATCATGCCGATCACGACGGATGCCTACCTTTACCTATCCGGGACGCCGTTCCGCGCGATTGCCTCGGGTGAGTTCATCGAAGAGCAGATCTTCAATTGGACGTACTCGGACGAGCAACGGGCGAAGCAGGATTGGGAAGGGGAGGACAACCCCTATGCCTGCCTGCCTCGCATGGTGTTGATGACCTACCAACTGCCCGATGCCATTCGCGAAATCGCCATGCAGGGCGAGTTTGACGAGTTCGACCTCAACGTGTTCTTCTCGGCTGAAGGGAACGGCACAGATGCACGGTTCAAGTACGAAAATGAGGTTCAGAAGTGGCTTGATCTGATTCGTGGTGCTTTCCAGGCGACCACGGTCGACAACCTCAAGCTGGGTGCGAAGAAGCCGCCCATGCCATTCTCGGATGTGCGGCTACTCAATATTCTATCGCACACGTTCTGGTTTCTTCCAAGCGTGTCGGCATGTCACGCGATGCGAAACCTTCTGGCACAGAAACAGAACCGTTTCTACCATGATTACGAGGTGGTCGTTGCGGCAGGGACCAAGGCGGGCATAGGTGTGGCCGCATTGCAGCCGGTGCTTGAAGCGATGGATGATCCGCTGAAGACGAAGACGATCACGCTTTCCTGCGGCAAGTTGACGACCGGAGTGACGGTGCGGCCGTGGACAGGCATATTCATGCTCCGCAACTCGTCCAGTCCTGAGACGTATTTCCAGGCGGCGTTCCGCGTTCAGTCGCCTTGGACTGTGCGGAATCCCGATGGCAATTCGCCGAACAAGGAAGTCATCATCAAGCAGGAGTGCTATGTCTTTGATTTTGCGCCAACCCGAGCATTGCGGCAGATCGCCGATTACAGCTGCCGCCTGAACGTTGAAGAGAGCAACCCAGAGAAGAAGGTCGAGGAGTTCATCAGCTTTCTGCCGGTGCTGGCATACGATGGAAGTTCGATGAAACAGGTGGACGCTGCTGGCATTTTAGATATAGCCATGAGCGGCACGTCGGCAACACTTTTAGCCAGACGATGGGAGAGTGCGCTGCTCGTGAATGTAGATAATGCTACTCTGCAACGGTTGATGGCTAATGAAGCGGCCATGAAAGCCTTGATGAATATCGAGGGCTTCAGGAATCTCAATCAGGACATTGAGACCATCATCAACAAGTCGGAGGCCGTAAAAAAGACCCGAAGGGAGAAGAATGATCAGGACATGTCCCCAAAAGAGCGGAAAGAACTGACAGAAGCGGAAAAAGAGTACAAAAGCAAACGGAAACAGATTCAAGAGAAGCTCATCAAGTTTGCCACGCGCATACCGGTATTCATGTATCTCACAGACTATCGGGAGCGATGCCTAAGAGATGTCATCACTCAGCTAGAGCCGGGCCTATTCAAGAAAGTGACCGGGTTGACCGTGAAGGACTTTGAGCTGCTCGTAAGTCTTGGGGTTTTCAATAATGCGCTCATGAATGACGCGGTCTACAAGTTCAAACGATATGAAGACGCCAGCCTAACATACACCGGCATCGATAAACATGAGGGTGAGGATGTGGGCCTTTACGATACGGTTCTGAGAAAAGATGAGTATCAGGGCGTATTCGAGAACATGGCCAAGGCATGATAGCCTTCCGCCCAACACCACCACACAATCTTAACGCAACATTCACAAACACTTACGATATTCCAGCTCTACAGTCCGGATGCACGAGGTTAAATCGAAATTTGCCCCCGCTATTAGTCGGTCGGTTGCAAACCCAACCGGCCCCACGGTTAACGCAGAACGCCGCCGAGACACCTCGACGGCGTTTTCGTTTTCTACGCC
>RFGN01000079.1 GCA_003696645.1 Gammaproteobacteria bacterium
AAGTTGTATCAAACCTGTTTACCGGGATCTCTGTGGCTTTCCGAACAACCCTTGGTGGATTGGTCGGTTTCCTGTGGGTCAACTTTGGGCTCCTTTCATATCTGGATCGACATTGGGCAAAATTCGTTGACCGGGTGCTGGTTGACACCAAACTGCTGACAGAGATTGATCGGTAAGGTCCGTGGCTCTAAGGAAAGAGGCACTCTATGAAATACAAGCGGAAAATTCCGTATTCCTTGAGTAAGGCTATCATCGGATGGGCCTTGGAGCGCACGGAATCTGTTACGATCTCCAGAGAGCACATCTTTCATAGCCTGAGCGAATGCTTGGGACGCAATGAGGCGAGCAACGCATTCTCGCTCATGTATCCCTCGTTCCCACACTTGCTGAACCATTTTGTCAACTACGGCGGGTATCGGTATTCCATCTGCTTGGGAGAAGCGACCTACGCAAAGATCCATACCAAGGTTCCCGGGATGGCTGGGAAGGCCATGTTCGTTGCTAAAGCTAGGCAGTTAATTGACGACTATGAAAAAGATGTTGATCGAGCCACGATTGGTGGAGTCATCGAGAACGCCAAAATGACCCCGGCTCTGGGAGCATTCATTCTGGAGAATCTCATTGATGAGCTACAGGTGCGTTCTCTATCCGTCAAATCCCTTCCACACATCATCTCCACGAGGTTTCCAAGCGGGGATGTCGAAGAGATTGAACGAGCACTCATTCCTGTCATGCCGGGGGCAATCGATCTGTTGTATGGCACTGGGATTCTTGTTACCAAGCTAGGAGATAATCCCCTGTTTCCTGCTCCGATCCATATTACCGAGTATGGGTCTGATGAACGCATGGAGGCTTTCTATTACAAGACAAGGGAGATTCACGTTCTGAAGATCGAGCGAGAGATTAATGGGGTAGTAACAGATGATCGAGAAGAGGTTGCGTTTGCTCGAATGGATCATCTGGAAAACTACATCTACTATTTCGTTCGCAATATATGGCACGAACGAGGGATCTCGAAGTATGTGGACTGGAACGCCATCCAGAACCATACCGAGATTGCAACGAACAACAATGAAAGACTCAGGTTTTCAGTTAGAACCATTACCTTGGTAGAACGGTGATTTTTGGCCTTTGCTACTTGACAAGGGCTGTGCGACGTGGTATGCCTCGTCTTGTCAAGAGAGGAGGGCAAGAT
>RFGN01000568.1 GCA_003696645.1 Gammaproteobacteria bacterium
ATGTTATCATGAAAAAGTTGCCACTCAAAGAGGAATTCATAGATACATTGGTTAAATATGCAACAGACGATTCAATCGAGAACTATCTGAATTTCGCATCGCGGCGACGAAACCGGCCATTCATCAAGGCCGTCGCCAAGTATCTCAAGAAATATAGCAGGGATCGTATTCTGGACCGCTTGAAGATCGAAGATATATGAGAAATCGATCTACGCTCCTAAATACTAGCAGGAGATCATCCCCTGAATGAGAGGATATGGATTCATGGCTACCAAACCCCGTAAAGTAAGGCAAAAATGGTATCAACCGGAAGCAGGCAGCATCAAAATCGACAAGCCTATCCGGCCAAAGAAACCAGCCCCTGTTGAACAAAAGAAGGTCACAACCCCGAAAGCCAAGGGGGGCGCCAAAGTAACCCCTAAGCGCATTCGCAAGGATTCCACCGTTGAGTTCACCGATCAGACAACGCCAGTCACCAAAAAGGCTCCCCGGAAGAAGGCGAATCCACGTAACGCGATGTATAAGGAATTGCTCAAGACATCCCGTAAACGCGGGATCCACACCAAGGCAGGCAAGCCCAAGCAACCAGACATCAAGAAGCCGAAGAAGGTGAAGATCGAGGAAGCCCTCTATGGGGTCATCGTTGATATTCCGGGCGGGGCTTCCGTCACCATCAATGCGGTAGGAGCGGACACCCTGCAATCCATCATGGAAAGCTACCATACATTCGGGGTTGCTCCCAAGATGAAAATTGCTGGCGCGCCGTTCCTCGTTGATGACCAGATGCGGAAATACATGCGCAACATCATCGAGTCTGAGTTGCTTGGTCTGGAGGGCTATCTAGAGGAATACCGGGAGCGCGCCAGAAAGGCTCTCTCACGGGCGATCATGGAAGATCGCAAGTGGTATCTGCCCAAGTCAGAAAAGGCCGTCAGTGAGGCTCTGAGCGTCTTGGAGGGGGCAGCAAAAGAAGCATACCAGAAGGTGCTTCGTCCCTTTGATGTCTCTGTGAAGACCAATAAGGGGCTCTATGAGGCTACGGTTCATGCAACTGGCCCGAAGATCGCTGCCATGATTGCAGAGATCGAGGCCAAGAACGAATACGGACCGGATACCAAGGTTGGGGCTATCAAGGTCGGCTCGACAAAATTCGATGAGCCGCCTGTATGGGAACCTGCGGAGTAAGAAGATGCCATGTCCATGTTCAAGCCAAAAAAGCCCATCGAGTTCGTCAAGCATGGGCAGGACCGGCTCAATATGGGCAAAACCTCGGCCTTCGTTGATGATGTCCTGAGAACGCAGTTCCAGGTTTCTGGCACCCATTGCCACTTCTTTCGGTTAGAGGGGTATTACGATCAGGAGCGAGATGTATTCAACATCAAGCAACCTACCCCCGAGGAGTCGGGGAATATCGGATCATTCATTGGAGTGCAGGATCCAATCCTGATGGAGAACCGGGACCGTCGTTACAACATTGATGAAGTCCCGGTTGTCAAAGGGCTGCTCACGCTCTCGGAGAATGCCTCGGAATTGCTAAGATTCGGGATCAAGTCCAATGAGGTGCTCAATGTGGAATTTCATCAGACCGAGATCGAGGAAATGCTTGGTCGCAGGATCGTCGTTGGTGATCTCGTGATGATCCCGGTATTTCGTTCACCATCATTGGATGGACGAGTTGCCAACAAGATCTACGAAGTCAAGGACGTTGATTGGTCAACTGGTGGCTACGATGCTCATTATATTCCTCATATCGTGACAGCGGTCCTCCAGCCCATCAGGGATCAGTGGGAATACCGGGATGTGCTGGAGAACCTGATCGACGAGTATGGCAAGTCTGCGCAAGAGCAGATGAGCAACTACGAGGAGCTCATCAAGGTTACTGAGCGGGTGCAGAAGAAGGCGCTTGAACATGCTTCTATCACAGGACGTGATGATTCATTGATCTACTTGGAGCCGGAAACGGGGTCATTGACTTACCTCTGGCTGGACGATGCCATTCCACCAAATGGGATTCCCGTAGAGCAGGGGAGCAATTTCCCACCAGATCCACAGGAAGGGCAGTATTTCCTGCACTTGGGGCTTCACCCGGCACGCCTGTATCGGTTCGAGAATGGGCGCTGGCGCACGAAGGAGATTGCCCGCAAGAGGGAGTGGCTATACAACTTCACTTCCATGCTCAGAACATTCATGTCCGATGGATCGGAACATGATCGGAGTCGCGGATACGAGCTGAAGTCCATCCATGATATTGCGACCGACCGCCATGATGGTTCGGACCCCAGTGTGTTGGATTGATCCTACCACCAATAATGGGTAACGATCTTCACAACTACCGCCACTAAGACGAATGGCGCACTAAGGATCCAACACCCGATCAAAGTGGACATGACTGTTCGTTCAATCTCCATGAGAGTGAAACTTTTATTATCAACTAGTGCATTCAGCATGGAAAATATCACTCCCATAACGAAACAGGCAACTAGAAGACCCACGGATACCCCACAGATTATGTCCGTCATATCATTAATCCTCCTATTGTAGTAGTTGCGACAGCACCATTAAGATCAAGAATGGTATGCTCAGAGCCCAGCATCCAAACATGAATTTGAGCACCATTGGTTCGAGCCTTCTGAGCATCAGATTGCCATCGAAAAAGGTGCCCAGCACGAAAAACACCATTCCGACAACGAAACCAGTGCCTAGAAGCCCTAGCTGTATTGCACAAAACACGTGTTCCATGTCAACATCCTGTCATAGTAACGCCAATGCCATTTCAGCATCTTCATCAGTAGCTGCAAATGCTTCAACCCACATTGGCGGGAAATGGACGCTCAACTCCTGAAAATTCCCATCAATCAGATCACGAAACTGATGGATCTTCATATGGTTTGATGAGAGGATATACTTGGATTCCCGGATATGCTCCCCGTCGGTGATCGCAATCTCCTCTATGCTGAAAATTGGGTCTCTGCGCGGTTTCCATCCTTCGACAAACTTAATCAC
>RFGN01000569.1 GCA_003696645.1 Gammaproteobacteria bacterium
CGAGGATGCGGAGAGGTGCCGGAGTGGTCGAACGGGGCGGTCTCGAAAACCGTTGTGCGCGCAAGCGTACCGAGGGTTCGAATCCCTCCCTCTCCGCCATTATTTGGGAAATGCCTTTCTTCCCAGCAACTTGCTGACTTTTCGTTGATATTCTTCCCTCACTTGGTGCGGAAGGATGGTACGGAATGGCGTTTGCAATGGTAGGTTTGAAGCGCACGAAAACGGGCCGATGGGCTGCTCGCAAGGAAATCCCTAAGGATGTTCGCGCCGCATACGGCAAGCGTGAGGAGAAGAGGACTTGGCCCGCTGACCTGAATCAGGGGCAGGCCAAGGCAGAGCTTGCTGCTTGGCTGGTGCCCATTGAAGAACGTATTGCATTGCTCAGGGCGAGCGCAGACCAAAAGCCGGTCAACCTCTCGCAGCGTCAAAGCCGCGCGCTTGCTGGAGAGTGGTACAAGGCTCAGGTGGCGCGATATGAGGACAACCCTGGCAGACCTGAGGACTGGTGGTTCACCCGTCTAGAATTGGAGCCGGATGATCCCGAAGAGCGAGAGGAAGGGCGAGTTAGGCCTACTTCATGGCTCATCGAAGAGCGGGACCGCTTGCTGTTGGGCAAGGGCTTGAAGCTCACCTCGGGGTCCGCCGATGCACTTTTGCAGGATATGGGCGATCTCTGGTTTTCATTGGCCCGGCTCATGGAGAGACGCGCTCAGGGTGACTATGGGCCAGACCCAGTGGCGGATACGCTCCCCACTCTCGAAGAAGCTCCAAGGAAGGCTCCAGCGGCTGTTTCGATTTCCGGACTATTCGCCGAGTACGAGGTTTCAGGGATGGCTTCCGCAGCTACGCTAAAGAAGTGGCGTTCTGTGGTGTCGAAGTTTATCGACTTCCTCGGCCATGACGATGCAGCGCGGGTGACCGTCGTTGATGTGAATGATTGGGCGAAGGCGCTGGTTGCCAAGCCATTGTCTGTGAAGACCGTACGCGATGGTTATCTACCGGCCATCTCAGTCCTCTTGGGCGATGCGGCAGCTAGGGGCCTTATTCCCAGCAACCCAGCCGCAGGGGTCAAGGTGCGTGGACCCAAGACGGTTCAGCTGCGCAGCCGGAGCCTTACGGACGAAGAAGCCGAGATCATACTCAAAGCTGCACTCGGTCCACACCCCAAGTCTCTGAGTGAAGGCCACAGGCTTGCGCGCCGCTGGGTTCCGTGGGTCTGTGCCTACACTGGCGCACGGGTGAATGAGATCACGCAGCTACGGGCGAAGGACATTCGCAAGGAGCAGGGGGTCTGGGTCATCCATATCACCCCAGAGGCTGGCTCGGTGAAGACCCATAAGGCTCGCATGGTCCCCCTCCATTCTCACTTGATCGAACAGGGCTTCCACAAGCTGGGGAGGGAAGGGGACGATACGCCGCTCTTCTACGACCCAAAGGCTCATCGGGGAGGCAACGAGGGCAACCCGCAGTTCAAGAAGGTGGGCGAGCGGCTGGCCAAGTGGGTGCGCTCTCTAGGCATCGAAGGGGTGCAGCCGAACCACGGCTGGCGGCATCGCTTCAAGACGGTCGCTCGGGCTGTCCGAATGGACTCAGAGGCGAGGGATGCCATTCAGGGTCATGCACCCCAGACCGAGGGGCAGGCCTACGGGGAATGGCCTTTGGATGCGCTCAGGGCTGAGGTGGAGAAGCTGCCTAGGTATCAGCATTCCGAGCCTCAGCATTGAGTGCTAGACGTTTGCCTTCGCTTGGATCCAGTCTAAATGACCAAGCATGACTGCAAAGCCCTTTGCCTTTGTTCTGATGCCCTTCGACAGTGCGTTCGACGATATCTACAAGTTGGGTATTCAAGCGGTCGCACATGAGTGTGGCATCATAGCAGAGCGTGTCGACGAGCAGCGTTTCACAGAGTCGATGCTCGAGCGCATTTATCGCCAAATCGATGCGGCGGACTTCATAGTTGCCGACATGACAGGCAGGAACCCTAATGTGTTCTACGAAGTTGGCTACGCTCACGCGCGCGACAAGCTCTGCACGCTCCTCACGCAGTCGGCAGATGATATTCCATTTGACCTCAAACATCACCGGCACATCGTGTACGGTAGTTCAATAAGGTTCCTGAAGAGCCAGCTTCAGCAAGAGTTCGAATGGTTGATAGCTGAAAGAGAAAAGCGCAACACCAAGGCCATATCGGTGACGCTGAAAAGTGTCACTGCCAGTCTTTCGAAGACTGATTATTCGGCAACCGCCGAAGTGGATATGAAGTTCGACATTCACAACAGAACATCGAAGAAATCCCCCGAGATTGAGACTGACCTGCCCCCCGCAAAGTGAGCCACACTGAGAGTTAGGATTTCGGCTATTTACGGCTTGAAAGGAGCTGATGAATGGCACGGAAGAGATACACGCC
>RFGN01000080.1 GCA_003696645.1 Gammaproteobacteria bacterium
CATCCTGACAGGGCCAGGCCTGCCAGAATCGGCAGAATGCACAGTATGGATTGTTTTCTCATCATCCACCCCCTATTGCACAACAATGGTCAGGCGAGCGATGGGATTCAACCAGCGGTGGATGGTCGCATCCAGATCACTGGTCCCACCTGTTGCATTCGTATCGCCCAAAACGCCACGATGAACATGCACATTGGTATTGGTCTCCACGGTTGTCACACCCGTTGCATTGCTACCATTGTGACTGCCGGGATCAGCAGGAATCCCCAAGGTATTGGGAGCACCACTACCGCTTACAATCAATTCATTGTTGGCCTCGGTTCCTGCATCATAGGCATTCAGATCATAGTGATAGGTTCCGGGTACAGTCGGGATGGACAACGCATCGATCCCGACAAAACCATCATTGGTTGGCAGGATCATGGCCACGACAGAAAGATGCGTATTGTTGGCGGTTGTCGTCAGGCTTGCCGTGATACTGGCACCGGGTGCCAGTACCCCATTGGCAGGATTGCTGACCAGATCGGCACCGACTCCTTGAAGACTGGTTGTCAGATCAGCCAGATCGCCTCCCTCGGCCATCTTTTGCAATGCCAGGCTGGCAGGGGAGCCAAGCTGAAAGAGATGGGTAGCCGAATCATGACCGGCAATCAGCAGTGGAGTAAAATAATCCCCGTGTGTCAGATTGCTCACAGTCACCTGCAGGTTGGCTGCCTGCGACTGCATCGTCGCCAATAAGCCGAGAGCCATAAATGATGAGCGAATAACGTCTTTGAATGTCATGATAAAACCTCCTGTTCAGTTGATTGGAGGTATCATGATGAAAGGGAAAGACTACGAAAGAATCTCGCAAATATTACAAAAGGATAACATCTGGACCGAACAGCATTCTTGCAGGATCACGATGCCAGGCAAAATGCTGCCCCAAGGAAAGATCAGACCTTTTTCTCAGGTTCCTTTGCAGGGGGTGAATACTGTTTGGCCGGGGTTTCCGGCTTGGCCTCATGCTTGTACTCGCCATGGCGCAACCAGGGAACGATCTGTTCCACCTGGCTGCAGGTTGACAGGATCAGCACGGTCAACAGGGAGATAACGATCGGGGTCAACAGATAACCCATGCCGACCATGGAACCGATCGCTGCCAACACCCACACGACGGAGGCCGTGGTCACCCCCGACACAACCCCATTCCGATTGAACATCACGCCCGCACCGATAAAACCGATACCGGTCACCACCTGCCCCAGTACCCGACTGCCATCCACATTCGCGCCAGGAACATGCGTACCCAGATAGACAAAGATCATCGTCCCCAATGAAATCAGGATACCGGTACGCAACCCGGCGGCCTTGCCACGATACTGGCGTTCCAGGCCAATCAGTGCCCCGCAGATGACAGCGACCACCACACTCATCCAGAAGTCTTGTGTCAACAACAGCTTATCCATCTTGCAATCTACTCATGGTATGTTCCCGCACCTTCCATGTTCTCGTCATAAAACAAAAAACCCAGCGTTTATGCCGGGTTTTTTGTTTTATGACTTCCTGGAAGTCTTGAATGGAGCTGGCGATAGGAATCGAACCTACGACCCGCTGATTACAAATCAGCTGCTCTGCCTACTGAGCTACGCCAGCATGATGCAGGTTATTGTAGTCGACCCGCATAAAAACACAAGTCTCTCTTGCTGTGTGAAGGGGCTCGCCAAATCCGGTCTAATCTCCTATCATGCCTGCATGGAAAGGATTGAGCCGCGCGTTATTCTGGAGAATGTTCGCACCGCCTTGAAGGAAGATGTTGGCAGCGGTGATACCAGTGCGCTACTTTTACCACAGGATCTCGTCTGGAATGCCGCTGTCATGATGAATGAACCGTCTGTTCTATGTGGGCAGGCATGGTTCAATGCCTGTTTTCACGAACTCGATCCGAATATCCAGATTGACTGGTCTTTCGATGACGGAGATGAAGTTCCGGGAAACAGTCTGATCTGTACACTGCGGGGACAGGCACGTGCACTACTGACTGCGGAACGTACCGCACTGAATTTCCTGCAGACCCTGTCTGGAACGGCCACCACCACCCATGAATACGCAACCCAGTTGAAGGGCAGCCATGCCCGGTTGCTTGATACCCGCAAGACCCTTCCTGGCCTGAGGCAGGCACAGAAATATGCTGTTCGATGTGGAGGAGGATTCAACCACCGCATGGGACTCTATGATGCCGTCATGCTGAAAGAAAATCATCTGATGAGTCTGGGATCGATTGCCGAGGGCATGTTGCGTGCGGCCGCTGTCTCACCCAACATCCCGGTCATCGTCGAGGTTGAGAATCTTGATGAACTTCAGGAGGCCCTCGATTGTGGTGCCCAGCACGTCCTGCTGGACAATTTTTCTCTCGACCAGCTGAACAAGGCAGTTATCCTGCGCAATCTTGCCGTGGAACAGAAACCGGGCAGGGTATGCCACCTTGAGGCCTCGGGCAATATTGACCAAAACAATCTTCACGCCATTGCCGGGACTGGCGTGGATTTCATCTCAATGGGTTCACTCACGAAACATGTTCACGCCATTGATTTTTCGATGCGTTTTTCCAGTGAAAAAGACTGACTTCCGATGGTTTCGGGCAGACCATATCTCCTATAAAATAACCGGTTTTCAACCTGTATCCTGACCACACATGCGTACCTCACAGATCCTGATTCCCACCCTGCGTGAAATTCCTTCAGATGCCGAGTTGCCCAGTCATCGACTGATGTTGCGTGCAGGGATGGTCAGACAGGTAGCCTCGGGGCTGTATCACTGGCTACCGCTCGGTCTGCGCGTTCTACGCAAGGTTGAAACAATCGTGCGTGAAGAGATGGAACGAGCCGGGGCACAAGAGGTGCTGATGCCGGTCGTACAGCCTGCCGAGTTATGGGAAGAATCCGGTCGTTGGGAACAGTATGGACCCGAATTGTGTCGCCTCAAGGATCGACATCAGCGCGATTTCTGCCTGGGCCCCACCCATGAGGAGATGATCAGTGAGTTGTTCCGACGCGATGTACGGAGCTACAAGCAGTTGCCCATCAATCTGTTTCAGATCCAGACCAAATTCCGCGATGAGGTCAGACCTCGATTCGGGATCATGCGGGCACGTGAATTTCTGATGAAGGATGCCTATTCCTTTCATGTCGATGAAGATTCGTTGCAGGAAACCTACGCATTGATGTACGAAACCTATAGCCGTATCTTCACTACCCTGGGCCTGCATTTCAGGGCAGTCGAGGCCGATACCGGCAGCATCGGTGGCAATGCCTCCCATGAATTTCATGTTCTTGCAGATTCAGGGGAAGATGCCATCGCTGTCAGCAACAACAGCGACTATGCTGCCAATATCGAACTGGCCGAGGCGGTCACACCCGAGGTGAATCAGGAAGCGCTTCTGCCGATGGAGACAATTGATACCCCGCAGGTCCGCACAATTGATGAGGTCTGCACAGCCCTGAATATTTCACCAAAGCAATGCCTCAAGACACTGCTGGTGGAAGGGGCGGAAAACGAACGGGGACAACCCACCACGGTGGCATTGATCCTTCGCGGGGATCATACCCTGAATGAAATCAAGGCTGAAAAACTGCCACAGGTCGAGGTGCCCCTTCGTTTTCTGACTGAGCAGGAGGTCCTGGACACAACCGGGTTGTATCCGGGATCGCTGGGCCCGAAGGACCTGGGAGACCACATCACTGTTCTTGTCGATCGCGCTGCTGCGGCGACATGCAACTTTGTATGCGGGGCCAATATCGAAGGCCGGCATTTCAAGAATGTCAACTGGGGCCGGGATCTTCCGAAACCGCATCATGTTGTGGACATACGGAATGTTGAGGCAGGTGATCCCAGTCCGGATGGACAAGGTCAGCTGGAGATCGTTCGCGGCATTGAGGTCGGTCATATCTTCCAGCTGGGGTACAAATACAGCCATACCATGAATATTACTTGCCTGGATTCTCACGGCAAGAGCTTTCATCCCGTCATGGGCTGTTATGGCATTGGTATCTCGCGTATCGTGGCAGCCGCAATAGAACAGAATCATGATGACCGTGGCATCATCTGGCCGGAAAGTATGGCCCCTTTCCAGGTTGGACTGATCCCAATCAAGATGCACAAGTCCATCCGGCTCCGGGAGGCTGTCGAAAGGCTCTACGTCGAACTGGAGGCCGCTGGTTTGAGCGTTTTGCTGGATGACCGCAACGAGCGCCCCGGAGTCATGTTTTCAGACATGGATCTGATCGGCATCCCCAACCGGCTGGTCTTCAATGAAAAACATCTTGATCAGGGCATTATCGAGTACAAGCATCGGCGTTCCGATGAGGTTCGGGAGATCCCGTTGGACCAGATTGTCAGCCTGCTCAGCCAGAACCGGACAACTGCCAAGCGCTAGAACAGCCTGGGGTTATTTCATGCCTTGTAGCCTGCGGTGTTGCTGCAGGTAACGTTTCAGTTGCTGAAGCTGCCTGCGGGTTTGCATCTCCTTGATCTGTTCTCGGCTCATGTTTTTTGGCCATTGACGCTTCATCTGACGTTGCATCTTTTGCAAACGGCGTTTCTGCCATTTCAACCTCTTTTGCAGCATCTCCACGCGCAGGCGTTTGACAGCCGGATCCCATCGATAGAACAACTGGCGATGCTGTTTCTTGATTTGCCAGCGCCGCAGCATACGCTCCATACGCCGATCCACAATGATACGATGTACATGGGGCGAGAAATCCACCTCAGTCACATCAGAACGGATCACCACATGACCGGGATTGTTACTGATCCGGCTGGCCTGCCACTGCCCCGGTTGCGTTTCAATCCCGCTGATGGCAACAAAGGCCCCTGGTTGTATCCTCAACCCTTCATCACGGAGGGTCTGCCGGTCAAAGTTCACCCACTGGCCATGAATGCGCAAGCGTTCTCCTTCTACGGCCTGAATCTTTCCGGAAAGGGAGTAATGAATGTGAATCTCGCGGGTCACAGGCAACCCTCGGGCTGAACGTTCATCCGAATCAGTCTCCAGATAGACCAGCTGTCCCAATTGCAGTCTTGCTGGCCCACCCAGATTGGAAACGATACGCACATCCTCGGGATAATCGACTTCCACACCATTTACCCAGATACTGCCGAACTCGCTGATGGTTCCGATCAGTCCGGTTCCGCCGAATCCACTCTCACCCTCTTCCGGCAGGCTGGCAACCTGTTTGCCCGTTCCACCAAACCCGGAATCCCCATCTGATGCCATCTGCCCGGATGAAGTGGCACAGGCCTGCAACAATACAGCCAGCAACAGATAACCGAGAAAATGACTGACCCTGTTCATGGCCTTTCTTCCCCGTCATGGCGAATAGACAGGTACCCTCCCACATGAATGGAGGCATTCGGCCGGGGAATCCCATCCGATTCATTTTCATGCGCCACTTTGTCTCTCTGCTGCAGTTCGGCAGCCCGGTGGTTGACCTGCTTCAGAACCCGCAACAGACCATCCTCTGCCATTTTACGCAGCTCGGCTACAGAATCTTCCGAAAGATGATGATAATAGACGGCCCGGTCAAACCGGGGGTCTTCATCAGTCTCCAGGTTGTGGGTAACCGTTTCCAGGTGTTCGCCAATATTCCGTCCGGCAAAGAACAGCTTGTCCTGCATTGCCCCTCTTGCCACAAAACCGGCCTGATCCAGATGGACCCAACCGTCTTCATCCACATGCACCAGATGTTGATGAAGCCACTCATCCAGAATGGAACGCGGATGCTTGTCCATGGAGACCGCATACACCAGGTCATAAAAGGAAGGCGATTGTTCAGGGCTACGGCCCAGTGGCCGGGGCTGACCCTGTTCATCCTGAAAGTCTGCATGTCCCAACCACAGGGCCATCATCTGTGCACTGACACTGCTTCGAATCTCGGGTTCATCGGGGGCTGTCTGCAGCGTCTCGCGTATCCGCTTGACCTCCTTGCGATGCACACCCGTCAGCAGACTGACACGGCTGTCGGTCTGTCGTTTGCCGGGCAGTTGCAGACGCGGATCTTCGGAAGCCACCTCGACATAGGTCTCGCGCAAGGTTTCCACCATGGCTGGATAGGCGACACCCTGCCGGATCAACAGGCGCACCAGCGGGCGCAGCATGCGACGCAATGTGCGGCCCAAGCCTTTCTGATGTTCAATATTCTCCGACATACTCAAATCATAGCGGTTGCCGGCTCAGAAGGCGACACTCACATTGGTTCCTCCGGCAAAGATATCATCACTGTCCCGACTCACAAACCAGCCCACACTCCAGCCATCACGCAGCTGATGGGAACCAAAAAGCGTCAAGGTTGTAACATCCGGAGAGGTGCTATAGGTACTCTGATTGAAGTCGATACTGCCGGTCAGATTGAAACCTGCCAGGACAAGCCAGGAAAGACCTGCCGAGACATAGCCTCCATTCTGCCGATCGGTCCGCTGGCCCTTCCCGACCCATTTATAGCCAAGACTGGTGATCAGGCTGCTACGACTGCCAATAAAGCGAAAATAGTCCACCGCCAGATCATTGTCATCTGCTCCGGTACTGAACCCGGCCGCCTCATCCGCTGTGGCAAATTTGTGCTGATAGGTAATCGTCCAGTCCTCATTCAGATCACGTCCAACAGAAAGGCGCAGATCACCTGGACCGGAGACCCGCCCGACACCATCAGACTGGATCAGATAGGCAGATGACAGACCCACCTGCCAACCCGATTGGTAACGACTGATGGACAAGGGCACCGAATAACCATCACCGGAAAAACTCACGTCACTGGTGGTAGCCGTATCGTTAAACCCCATCCATCCCAGGCTGATCCGGTTTTTTCCCTCTTCTGCGGTGGCAACGCCACTCCAGCTGATCATGATCAGTGCCCATAACAGCCACCCTGCCAAAAGCAGCCACCCTGTCACTGTTTTCAAATCCGTCATCTTCCTCTCCTTGAAGGACCGGGCGGTGTATAGGCCGCCCGGCTGGTTGTTTTTTTTGATCTTGCCTTAACCCTGAGCCTGTGTTGCGGTATCGTTGACAGCGGGTTTCTCACAGCCTATTGCCAGACAGTGGACCGGTTGGTCGTTCAGGGGATGGTGGTGATGCTTCCAGTAACGATAGGCCTTGCGTTTCAGCTTGGCAACGCGTTTTTCAATCTCTTCCTCACTATAACCTTTCTTCTCAAGTCGTTCGGTCAGATGCTCGATGCGTTCCTCAAGTCGATGCCGATTGATGCGATGTGGATGGCGAATGCCATTCGCCAGTTTTTCACGGATACGATCGACTTTCTGCTGGATCTTGTCCTCACTCACACCCCTTGCACGCAGCTTGTCGGTCAATCGTGCAATGCGTGTCTCCATCTTCGCCTGACGGGCGGCCATCTTTGCCTGTCTGGCAGCCTGATTGGCCTGTTTGGCCGCTATCCGTGCCTGAATAGCATCCATTCGAGCCTGAATCTGTTCCTGTGAGGCACCATTTGCCGCCATCTTGGCAGACAATCTTGCCATGCGATCCTGCACCGTAGCACCCGTTGTGGCGGATGGGGCTGCTAGGGCATTGACGGCCAAGGTACTGCCCAAAACCAGAAGGGTAGCAGAAACCAGTGTTTTCATTCTGTTCATGTGATCCTCCATATAAATGTGATTTTTTTACATTTCATGGATAGAGTACCCGTGATGCACACGAAAGTCAATATTATATGTAAATTTTTCACATTTTTTGTGGAGAATGTTTCAAACCCCTGTTGACCTGCTCACCGGGTCGATTGACGTACCTCCTCGATGTTCTCCTGATTGGTGTCTATAAACAGAGATTTGTCTCCACTCACTGTCTCTCCCATAATAGGGCTCTGAAACTTGCCGTAATGTAAAAATCACGGAAAAATGGCTAGATCGACCACCAGAGGAGACAGCTCAATGAAAAATCCGACCTCAACCCCGATCCATGATCTGCTTCGCCAACGCTGGAGCCCCTACGCCATCGACCCGAAAAAATCGGTCAGCAGTGACGACCTCACTGCCCTGTTCGAGGCGGCGCGCTGGACGATGTCTTCCTATAATGCCCAACCCTGGCGATATATTGTGGGAATCCGTGGTCGCAGTGATGAAATATGGCAAAAGGTATTCGACTGCCTGGTGGAAGGCAATCAACCCTGGGCCAAAAACGCTCCGGTGCTGGCACTTGGGTTGGTGGAACACCTTTTTGAGCACAATGGCAAACCCAACAAGGCCGCCACGCATGACCTGGGAGCCGCTTCTGCCTTTCTGACTGTTGAGGCCACAGCCCGAGGACTGGTGGTTCATCAGATGATCGGCATTGAACCGGAAAAGGCACGAGAGACTTTTCAGCTACCGGAACATATCGAACCCTTTACCGGACTGGCTATCGGTTATCCCGGCAGCCC
>RFGN01000081.1 GCA_003696645.1 Gammaproteobacteria bacterium
AACTGGGCGCAACTTAACGCTTTGAAAACCCTTTAATTACAGGCAATTCCGGGCGTCTGTAAAGAATAGCGAATTGTGGCCTTTTGTGCGGGGTACTGCACCCTGAGTGCACCCCGGGCCATTAGCATCGCCCCAGAGCCACGTAGGGGCGGCCTCAGCGTCGGTTGCTGGCTGTGTGTCTTGGGGTCGAGTGATTATGTCAAAAGGCCGCTTCGGCGACGGTACTGGCTCTGGTACGTTAACCACTAGGCTCTCCCGATGGCGCACTTTCGGCGAGCCAACCTAAGAACATGCGAGACCCGTTCGGGTATTGCCGCACCCTTGCGGGCTCGCCCTGCCTTCTTTGGGGGGAAGAGTATGGTTTGGCGCCAGTTTGTCGCCACGCTGCTGTTAGTCAGCCCTCACTTCGCTGTGGACGCTGCAGTTGTCTCCTATTTGGTTGAGGGTGACTTGATTCGATCGGGTGGTTCGGCGACGTCGTCAGACGTCCATCATTCGGATGGCTTCGCATTCGGATGGCGCTTCGACATCAAGGCCGACAATTGTTTGTGTCGGAACATCTCGGCTAACGGCATAGTCACAACATTCAATGCGATATCCGAGGTATTGACGTTCCAACGTCAGTGTGGGTTTTCGGATTTGATGACTTCCATGCCTATTGGGCAACTAGGTGAGGGCGCGACAATGCGAGGCGTTATCGTTAACTCACCCAGTGATTTCGAACGGATTACCTTTCGAGGGAACACTGCCGTCGATATTAATCTGGAAGTCAATGGTCTCGCTCTGAATCTCCCCGCAGGTTTTCTAAACGGGGACGCCGACTTCCCGAGAAATCTATCCCTAGCGGATGCAATCAGTTTCGACTTTGGTAATACCTGGAATATCTTCAACGTCGCTTCGAATTCGGACATATCGATGTCAAGAGCACTTGGGGTAGCGATAACATGAGGCTGATATTCGTATTTTTACTCTGCGCGACGGAACTAACGCATGCAGCACCTGTAACTTGGTTTATTCGAGGTGTCACCTTCCATGATGGCGGAACGGCATCCGGATCTTTTGTGTTTGACTCTAAGGCAATAGAGCCATATTCGAGCGTGAATGTTATAACAACGGAAGGTTCGCTACTACCCGGCCAAGTCTATACAACGGTATATCGCAATAGCACATCTACTTGGGTCGAGTTTCTTCAGCCATCGTTTTATGTCAATGGAATAGAGCTTGTATTTACGGCTCCTCTCACAACGAGTCTCGACCGTGTTGATATTCGTGCAGGATTTGGCGCCGGCAGTTTCGAAAGTAATTGTGCGCATATCGCTTGTCAGCCAAGTATTCATAAGACTCGCATAGTTATGTCAGGATACGTTACGACTGTTGTGCCGCTTCCCGCGGCCATCTGGCTATTCGGGACAGCGGTCGGCGGGCTGTTCTTGGCAGCCGTGCGGATCTGTGTGGCGCCTGTTTCGACTGCAACTCTATCAGGCAAGCATCCCGAGCGCGACAGCAGCCTCGCGTGAGACTGCATTAAGATATGTTTGGGTTCCCCAAAGCAACGGGATCGATGGAGTAGGGGCATAAGCATAAATGATGATATTTTGACCATGGATGTGATTGATGGCAGTTTTGCGGTTCGGCCTGCCGCTGCTAGGCTGATCGAGTCAGTGATTGCGTACTTGGGTTGGGGAGGTTAAGGATTTCAAGAACCGCGTATTACGAAGGATCACGCGGCCGGAGCGACCAGCTGGGTTTCGAGACTCCGATCTGCTTGGCTCGGCATCGGGGGAATGTTCACTACGGGGCGCGCCAGTTGACGACTAACTAATCTCGAATGTTAATGCTCAAACTAGAGAGGCCGTGTGGTCAAGAAACCGAGCAGTCATGCAGTCATGAAAAAGCCGAAGAACGAGAAGTCGAGCGTTAAAAAGAGAAGTCGTATCCTCTATTTTTTCGTATGCCTGTCCGTCTCAGTCGTAGCAAGCATGCTTGGCTGTACCCCGGCTATTCGGGAATCATCCGGTCCTCAAGTCGCTTCGAGCTCCGTGACGACAAACAAGGACTGTGACGTTTATGTTCTCCAAGAGGGCAGGCATTCAAAGCCGCAGGGCATAAAGGTCGGAACGATTCATATCGGCGACACAGGTTTTACGCTATTCGGATGCGACGCTTCGAGCGTACTTAAAAAAATAAAAGAGCGAGCGTGCCTGGCGGGCGCGAACCTTATCTATATCACCGAGTGGAAAGAGCCTGACTTTTGGAGCACCTGCTACCGAGCTAAGGCGGACTTTTATGGGTTGCAGATTCCTGATTGGCCACGGTTAGATATAACTCGAGATGATCTTCTGGCAGAAATCGATTCACGGAAACGATCAGGAAATCTATCGGCAATAGAAGGAATCTGGGTTGACAGCGATGGGGACTACGAAATAGCAATCGTTGCAGATAAGGAAAACGCTGACCGCGATTTCGTTGCTGTGGTATTGGAAGCTAACTCGCAGCCTTGGTGGAAGCCAATGGAGGTTAAGGCCGAGATCGATAGGACCGCCTACCCGAACATTTATTCAATAAAGTATTTCTTGGGAGATCGTTCATCAGACACAACTACAGGATTGATCGAAGAGAACGGTCTATTAAAAATTCCATTAGAAGATCCATCAACTGGACGTGGCATAGATACGTTGTGGATCAAGAAGTACCCCGAATTACGCGCTGCAAATGATTCGTCTGGGCCTGTCTTTTCTGGCACATGCTTTGCCGTTCGACCTGACGGGTATTTGCTAACTAATCACCACGTTGTGGAGAATCGGAGTCAACTGCGGATTATTTTCCCTAATGGAGAATCAACAAGCGCAGAAGTTGTGAAGACAGATGTGGCTAATGATATAGCCTTGTTAAAGGTCAAAAGACCAACGCCAAATTTTCTAGTTCTAGGTCGCGCATCATCAGCCCGTCTTGGCGACAAGGTGTTTACGATTGGATATCCAGTTACCGATATGCTAGGAACTCAGCCTAAATTTTCAGATGGTGCCATTAGTGCTCTTTCTGGAGTTGGTGGTGCTGCAAACTTGCTGCAAGTCAGCGTCCCTATTCAGCCAGGAAATTCCGGTGGGCCATTAGTTGATGAACGAGGAAATGTCGTTGGCATTATTACTTCAACTGCCGCTATCGGGACGTTCCTGAAAGAAACTGGGACGTTGCCCCAAAACGTTAATTGGGCCGTCAAGGCTGAATATGCGCAGCTGCTGTTTGATGCGCCGGCAACAAATTCAGGCGAGTCGGGAGAAAGGCAGGTAATTGCTCATGTTGAGAAATCGATTTGCCGTGTTGAAGCTATGTGAGCATTTGCCTTTCTTTGTCCCGATAGCGTATTCAAAGGGGATGTAACTAATTCTGTGTGTGAGCCGCTGTTGGTCATTTAGTTTTCGATCACAAATCGCTCACCGAACTAGATCGCGAGCTGCGCCTTGGCAGCATGCCATTCTTTCGGGGGCCGTTTCCACTTTGCCGCGATATTCCGCAGCGCCAGGTAAATCAATTTCGTCGCCGCTTCGTCGCTGGGGAAATGCCCCTTGTTGCGGATCTTTGATCGTACCCCTTGAAGTGAGCCACGTCTGATGTGGGAAATTGATCATATCAGGCAGCTTCCCTGGCAAACACAGCCGGCGGCTTCCGGCCGAGTGACCGATGCGGTCTGACATGGTTGTAATGCGTGCGCCACGCCTCGATCGTTGCGCGGGCGTCCTGGATGCTGGCAAACCAGTTCAGGTCCAAGCAGTACTCGCGAAACCGGGCGTTGAAGCTCTCGACAAAGGCATTCTGGGTCGGCTTGCCTGGCTGAATGAAATGCAACTTCACGCCGGTGCGCTTCGACCAGAAGAACATCGCCTTACTGGTCAGCTCCGGGCCATTGTCCATGACGATCTTTCCTGGCAAGGGGCGGGTTGCTGCCAGTTTGTCGAGTTCGCGAGCCAGTCGCTCACCGCCGATCGAGAAATCGACGACCTGCAGGAGGCACTCGCGGCTGAAGTCATCAACGACGTTGAACACCCGGAACCGCCGGCCACTGGCGAGCTGATCG
Organism: Gammaproteobacteria bacterium; assembly: GCA_003696645.1. Classification (GTDB taxonomy): domain Bacteria; phylum Pseudomonadota; class Gammaproteobacteria; order J025; family J025; genus J025. The sequence goes on from RFGN01000081.1 coordinate 4,076, forward strand.
GAGACAAAATCGACTGACCAGCGCTCGTTGACGGCAGATGGCACAGGCAGAGGCACCCGGGCCCGCACGATCTTCTTGCGCCGCTTGGTGCGCACCTGCAGGCCCTCCTCGCGATAGATCCGGTAGGTGCGCTTGTGGTTCCGTACCGCGCCCTCGGCACGCAGCATGTCGTGCAGGGTTGGATAACCGTACTTCGGATAGCGCCCGGCCAGCACCTTCAGGCGAGCTCTTAACGCGCCATCACTGGGTCCCTTGCGCGGCGCCCAGGCTGCCGAGCGGGCAAAACCCACCAGCCGGCAGGCCCGGCGCTGGCTCACGCGACGACTGGTCAGGTGTTCTACGGCCCGGCGTCGCTGCGCGGCCGTCACCATTTTCCCTCCACAAGCTCACGCAATGCCGCTTTGTCGAGTTCTGCTTCACCCAGCAGGTGCTTGAGCTTGCGGTTCTCGGCTTCCAGTTCCCGCAGCCGCTTCGCCTCGGAGACCTCCATGCCGCCGTACTTCGACTTCCAGCGGTAAATCGTGTTGGTCGCGACGCCGTGCCGGCGGGACAGATCCCGGGCTGAGGCGCCGGCCTCGTGCTCCTTCAGGATCGAAATGATCTTCTCTTCCGAATATCGCTTCCGCTTCATCTGGGGACCTCCCTAGGGCCAAAATACCGGGAAATCCCACAT
>RFGN01000570.1 GCA_003696645.1 Gammaproteobacteria bacterium
AGCGCCCGCATCGGGGCTATCGGAACCGGGGCAAGCGCCCCATCGACACCGTCAGGGAATACCTGAAAAATGTCAGGAAAGATGGTTAGTCATACAAATAGGTCTATTTGATGCTAACAATGCTTGGATGAAAAGATTGACTATGAGGGTTTCTATTAACTAGTGTTACCATAGTCTAGATGTCTTGGGGGGGGGTGACCTTGTCTTTTGGAGGTTCTAAGCTGAGAGCGTCTTTTACTTTCGCTTTAGGTCTGATTTCGTGCCTTTCCCCGTTTGGTGCTCAGGCAAGCACTGTGATCGATACCGGCTCCGGTAGGGAGGTGGTTATTGTGGTAACTCATGAACGTCTAGAGAACTTTCTAGAGTGTATCCATAAACGGTTCGGAACCACTTGGCGCGCTCCGGCGAGCTTACTCCGGAATGAGCTGAATAAACGGGTTAGCGCTCATTCAACGACTGATGCCATCAGCAAAATCCTGAAACCAATGAGTTTTGCGATGATCGAAACCGGTGGGGGAAAGCCGGTCCGCATACAGGTGTTTGATGAAGGGGATGATGTTGCAACCCTAACAGCAACTGTAGAAGATGATTTGGCTGACCAAGAGCCTTTGTTGGATGATTCCAGTGTCCATGGGCAGTCTGTTGATTCAGCCGCAGCGTTAGAAGTGGTCATGTCTCAGCCCCGAATGGGGAAGATGATAGCTCATCGTGATGCTGAAATGCCAGGTGATGAGTCGCAAAATTCAATGGCAGGCAGTGTGATGACTCCCGCCAGGTTGCGTGGGAAAGGCTATATCTTGGCGATGCACCATCTAAGGCGCTCCTTCAGGAAAGGGCACAAGCGGGTGCGTAGGCCTTCGCTGGGGCGGCATCACCGAATACACATGCCTTTGGGGCGGACGCTTGATTCGCCAGCAATTGGGCGCTACCATATTCAGTCCGTTGGGGATTGAAATTTCTTTTGATGACAGGATGTCTCAAGGGAATGAAATTAAAAGAACGAAAAGGAGATGAATTGTGAGAAATAGATGGAAAAGCTTGGTTGTCGGGGGGACGCTTCTTTGTGCTTCGTCTGCCATGGCGGCCAGCGCAACGAATAATCCAGAGATTAACTTTGAACAGGCGCCAGGGAATATTTCCTTCGCCGAACTGTCTGCGGCCAACCCGGGATTGGAGAGACTTATTCCGGTGCTGGTAAGCCGTCTGGACTCTGCCAACCTCAATAATTTGGCAGCGGTTGCTCAAGGATTCCCTCCCGCGCCGGGGTTCATTCCGCCTGCGGTGGATCCTGTTACGGGTTTATATATAACCCCGGTTCTTGCTACATTCGGAGTAACAGATAAGGTGAAAATGACATCGGCCAGCACCAATGCGCTACTCGGTACTGTCACCGTTGCGCATAACTTCAGCAATGTGAAACTGTATAATCCCTGGGATGCATTAGAACTTAGAAATGGTCCTGGACTGCTTGAGGCCGTCGGCATTGCTAAGGCACCGAATACTCTGATTGTTAAAATGACCGGTTTTATGGTTACCGAGCCAGATGCAAAGGTGGGTGCCTGGCAGGGTGGTCAGGTGAAGGTTGCGGTGATTGATCCGGCTACAGGTACGATTGTCAAAAACCATTATTTCAAGAGCGGTAAGGCTGGCCATCTTGACCCATACGAGACTAAGATAATCGATGCCAATGGCGATGGTGTGGATGATCTTGTTGTAGGTTATATGAAGCCAAAGGTGAGTGGCCCGACTGCTTCGGGATGGAAGGATGTCATTACTTTGAACATCAAGGTTAAAAATTTGAAAACTGGTGTGACTATAACACAATACAATGATGTCAAAACCTGGCTGACTAAACCAAGCCAGTAGGGGATTGCGCTGGGAGGTTTCTCAGTACCAATTATTATTGGAAGATCATGGGGCTGTGACTGTGTAACACATCTGGTTGACAATTATCAGCCACAGCCCTATCCTCCCGCGCCTTAACAAACATTGCAGCAATGCTGTCAGGAGCGAAAGAAACGTGGCAAATCATGTATCCGCACTGAAACGTGCACGTCAGGATGAAAAAAAACGTATGCAGAACCGGACGCAGAAGTCGGCCATGCGCACCTCGATCAAGAAGGTGCTGGCTGCTGTTGAGGCCGGCGATAAGGACGCCGCTGCCGCGGCACTGGCCAAGGCCACTTCGCTGCTGGACCGTGCCGGACGCAAGCGCCTGATCCATCCGCGTCAGGCCTCCCGCCGCGTTTCCCGCCTGAATGCCAAGGTCAAGGCCATCTCCTGATCTCACGGTTTCCTGTTCGGAAGGATGACCCGTCAG
>RFGN01000571.1 GCA_003696645.1 Gammaproteobacteria bacterium
ACTGGGGAATACCAAGCTGTGGTCCGAAAAGCTGGGGTTGTGGAATTGCCTGCTGTGGAACATTGGGCTCTCACTGGGGCTGACCTGCCTGTGGGCCGGGATGAGTTCGGGGCGAGAGTACTCCGACTTCCCGTGGTTCATCGACCTGTACATTGCATTTTTCATCTTTATCCCACTGGGGATCAATGTCTGGATGACGATCATCCATCGTCGTACCCAGGGGATCTACACCACCAACTGGTTCTTTGCCTCGGCGACCTTCATGGTAATCATCGTGTTCCTGGTTGGGAATAGTGCCGAGTGGTTCAGCCTGACGGGGCTGAGCGAGGCCTACCTGGTATGGTGGTTTGCACATAATGTATTGGGTCTGTGGATTACCCCGGTGGCTGCCGCCATCGCCTACTACACGGTGCCAAAGATTACCGGTAACCCGCTGTATTCACACCGCATCGGCCACCTGCATTTCTGGTCTGTGGTGGTGTTCTATTCCACTCCTGCGGCGCATCACCTGATGTCTTCTCCTCTGCCGGAATGGCTGAAATCCTTTGCCTCGGTGGAAGGAGTACTGATCCTGGTGCCGGCCATTGCCTTTGTCTCCAACCTGTTGCTGACGATGACCGGAAAATGGCATTACATGGTGGAAAACATCGAGATCAAGTTCACCATTTCAGGTGTGATGCTGGCGATTCCTCTGAACATGCAGGGTGGCTTCCAGCAGACACGTGCAATCAACTGGTATATCCATGGCACCGGCTGGATTGTGGCCCATGCCCATCTTGCACTGCTGGGCTTCTCCACCTTCCTTGAGGCCGCAGCGGTGTACTATGGCCTGCAGACCATCATGCGTCGCAAGCTGTATTCACTGGCGCTGGCCAACTTCCACTTCTGGTTCCTGTTGCTGGGCTTTATCACCTACTGGATCTCCATGACGATTGCCGGCTTGATCCAGGGCGCAGGCAAGATCTACGAAGTGCCCTATATCGATGTGGTCATTGCCGAGCATCCGTACATGATTGCCCGTTGGGTGGGAGGAACCATGGTGTTCACGGGTAATATCGTATGGTTGTACAATATGTGGATGACAGCCAAGGCAGGTACTGAGATTCCGGTTGGACGTCTGCCACATGAACTGGCCTATGAGAGATAATATCGAAACACCTTGTTGTTGTGATATTGATAGACTAATTAGAGAGAAATAAGGGGTTAGTTGTGGCTTTTAGAGAATATAAAATTGGAGCACGTTGCTTTGCCGTTGGTTTTGGCATGTCCATGCTGATTACACTGTACATGCCGACCGTGGACATTGTGTCCATTCCATCGACGGAATTGGGTCTGCACAAGGAGCTTTCTGTCGGGACCAATGCGGGGTTCAACTACCAGGATCCATTTCTGGATGGCAAGAACAAGCCGTTGACGGTCAAGCTGGAGGATGACAGTTTTGCCTATGTGTACAAGCCGGGAGTCAAGTTTCCGCCTGGAATCATCCACAAGAAGGTACTGGGCCCAGGTGTTTCGGAGTTGAGTCACGA
>RFGN01000572.1 GCA_003696645.1 Gammaproteobacteria bacterium
CACCTCTTGTCTATGGGCCATGTCTTGACCAAGACCGAGCTTGGCAGCCATCATGGCCTGCCAGCGTTGCCGGTACTGCGGCTCATAGTTATCGAGAATCTCCCGCAGAGGTTCCGCAGCCTCGACCAGCGGAAAAATGGCATTGGCCAGCTGGTACAGATTCCAGTGACTGATCTCCGGTTGCGCACCATAGCGATAGCGCCGACCGTGGGCATCGGTAGTATTGGGGGTCCAGTGGGGATCGAAATCGTCCAGCCAGCCATAAGGGCCATAATCGATCGTTTCCCCGATAATGGACATGTTGTCCGTATTCATGACGCCATGCACAAAGCCAACGCGCATCCAATGTACGATCATGGTGCAGGTTCGGTCACAGACCTCGGCAAACCACTGTAATATGGTGTCACGATCCGGACTGTCCGAGCCGTTCAGCAGGTGTGGATAATCCAGTTGGATGCAGGTGGTTACCCATTGCCGCAACAGTTCATGATCCCGTCGAAAGGCCGGCAGCTGAAAATGACCAAATCGAGTAAACGAGGGCGATACGCGGCAGACCACTGCACCCGGTTCCATGCACGGATGACCATCATAGAACATGTCCCGTTCCACCTGTTCCCCGGTCAGGCACAGGCTGAGCGCCCGTGTGGTCGGGATACCGAGGTGGAACATCGCCTCGGAGCATAAAAATTCGCGAATGGAGGATCTCAGCACGGCACGGCCATCGGCGCTGCGGGAATAGGGCGTCGGACCCGCCCCCTTGAGTTGCAGGGTCAGATACCCCTGTTTTCCTGTTTCCACCTCCCCCAGATTGATGGCACGACCATCCCCCAGTTGGCCTGCCCAATTGCCAAACTGATGGCCACCATAACAGGTCGCATGGGGTTGCATGCCATCGAGCAGTTGATTGCCGGCAAAGACTTCGGCAAAGGCCTGCGATTGTGCCTCTTGTCTGGATATGCCGAGGCGATCCAGCATGTCCTCCGAAAACGCGATGCACTGTGGCGCAACGACCGGTGTGGGTTTGACAAGAGAATAGGCAGCCGATACTTGACGCAGTTCCGGACCTTCGACCGGATCGGCGGGCAATACCTTCAACAGGCGATTGCTGAATCTCAGGCTGGTCAGAGACATTCAGCCTGCTGGTTCAGCCTCGATACAGGTTTCGCGGGCACGCAGATAGAGCAGCCGCAGGATTCCTGCCATCGGGATGGCCATCAACATGCCGGTAAACCCGAACAGGTTACCACCAATAATGAGTGCGAGCATGGTTTCCAGGGTGCCGAGGCCGACCTTGTCACCGACAATACGTGGCGTAATCACCAACCCTTCCAGCCCCTGAATCACGGCAAATATCGAGACCAGTCCCAGTACGGCAGTCAGGTCCGGTGCAATCGCCAACACCAGTGCCAGGGAGGTCAAAAATCCGAGTGTCGCGCCCACATAAGGAATGATGCTGAGCAGACCAGTGGCCAGACCGACAAACAACGCAAAGGGAACTCCGACAATCGAAAAGCCGATGCAGTACAAAACGGCCAGGATCAACGCCACCATCAACTGGCCACGGATAAAGCCACTGAGAACGGCATCAGCCTGGGCGGAAAATTCTGCCACGCTCTGGCGTTTGCTGGCAGGAATCAACCGCTGTATTTCCATGCGGATCTCCTCGTAGCGGTTGATGACGAAGAAGAAAAACACCGGAAACAGAAACAGGTTGATGATGGCCAACAGCGAATGCAACACCCCGCTGAAGGCGCCGGAAAGCATGCGGGTCACGTTCAGAACCTGCTTGAGACCCACACCCGAGAGCGACTGACGTACCAGTTCGACGATCCCGCTTCGGTCCAATTGAAGTGTGTAGCCATAATGTCGGGCAATCGCCTCAATGCGTGCCAGCGTTCTGGCCAGCATGTCTGGAAATCGGGCAACCAGCTCCTTGCCTTGGGCAACCAGCAATGGCACAGCATGGATCATCAAATAGGTCAGTGCCAGCATGACCAGAATCAGAACGGCAGTTGCCGCCACGTTCCGCCCTACCCCTCGTTTTTCAAGAATGTTGATCAGAGGATACAGCAGGTAGGCCAAAATGAAGGCCGTGACCAGTGGTGTCAGCGCACCCCCCAGTCCGACTGCCGCCATCAGGAGAAACGATGCTCCGACGAGATAAAATAACAGGGTCCTTTTGGGCATTGTGGTAGTATATCAGCTTTGCAAAATTGCCCTTTCAATTGATGATGGATGCGCCTGTCTCAACCCCTACCTCGACCCTGAAGCCACCTGTTTCTCCTCATTCAGGACATTCCGGCGGCTGGCGCTTTGAAGAGATCCAGGCCCTGTTCGATCTCCCCTTTATGGAGCTACTCTATCAGGCACAGACGGTCCACCGACAACATTTCGACCCCAATCGGATACAGCTCTCTTCATTACTGTCCGTGAAAACCGGTGGATGTGCCGAGGATTGCAAATATTGTCCTCAAAGCAGCCATTATGAGGTAACTCATTCTGAATCCATGATGGATGTCGAAGCCGTAGTCGAGGCCGCCCGCTGTGCCAGACAGCATGGAGCCAGCCGTTTTTGCATGGGCGCTGCCTGGCGCGAGCCGAAAGGCAAGGCCTTTGACCGTTTCCTGCAGATGATCTCGGCGGTCAAGGCCGAAGGCATGGAGACCTGCGTCACACTGGGCATGCTCACCGAGGAACAGACCGCTGCCCTGAAGGAGGCGGGCCTCGATTATTACAATCACAATCTGGATACGGCCCCGGACTATTACGACAAGATCATCACCACGCGCACCTACCAGGATCGACTGGATACCCTCTCCCGAGTACGCAAGGCCGGTATCAAGGTCTGCTGTGGAGGCATTGTCGGTATGGGCG
>RFGN01000573.1 GCA_003696645.1 Gammaproteobacteria bacterium
ATTGATGATTAGAGGGCGAACTTTTGATGGCATCTGTATGAAGCCTCTCTCAATTATGATGGACCAGAAATTTGAGAAATCAATCTCTGCCGCATCATAATCAGCTTATCATTTCGCAGAAGAAATCCACTACACATCTGCAACGCTCGCATGCGGTCATCCAACCCGCTCGACCAGCCAGATGATCCCAGGAATCCTGAGGGGATTTATAAAAGAACCACTTCAAATCAGCAGGCTTTGTTCCACAAGTTGAACAAGGTGAAGCCCTCATTATTAGGCGCTTATTAGCCTGCTCTACCGTCTCCTCGTTGCTGAGCGTGTCCATCGTATTACCAAAACACCGCACGATATCCTGCCAGGCTTGGATTTGGTCCTTACCGCTTGTAGCGTCATTCAGACGTTTCTCTGTCAACTTCTGCTCAGCAATCTCGTAGAGCCGGTCGGCGTAATCAAGGATCAACTCACGCATGGCTAGCTTGTCGACCCACTCTGTGGGGACCCCATCTATCCCATAATAACCTCCAGCGATCTGTCCATAGACCGCGCCTGTGGTATCCGCATCGTCCCCCAAATTAATCGCTAGTAGAGCCCCCTCACGGAACGATGAGCTGTTATGGAAAGCCCAGAGGGCAGCCTCAAGGCTCTTGACGACGTATCCGGAACCTTTGATATCTGGGGGTTGTTTCCAGAGAAATGAACCTGCTGCTACCTCGGCGATCTCAGGCATCAAGGGCTCTGTATCCCAAGCATCCTCAGTAGGTGAATATCCCGGAGATAGCAGCTGCTCCTTCGTATGCCCATTTAGAGTGCCGTAGATGATGCCCCCCATATACCGACAAGCGTCAATACAGGCCGTGTGTCGGTGAGTGGTCTTCGAACTTTCACCCACCCAATAGATCGCTTTTCGCGGGTCATACGCGAAGAACATGGGGACGGGAGCCAGCCGCATGATGGAGCCGTTGCCAGCCGACCGCTCATGATCAGGACCGCTGAAGGGTTCTTTCGTATCAAGGTATACTTGGAGAGCTTCCCGAGTCGTATTGCCAATGTCGAAGCAGTTGCCAGTACTGCTGAGATGTCCGTCCTGCCACCAGCGGACATAGCGGTCCATCTGGTCAGCAGGATCGAAGACATAGGAATGGATAAGGCTTTCGGCGAGGCAGAGTGCCATCGAGGTGTCGTCCGTCCATTGCCCTGCATCAAGGTTGAACGGACCACCGCCAACCATCCCGTCGATCGGATCGAATGTGCCTGGGGACTTGAATTCCAACGTAGTCCCCAGAGCGTCGCCGACAGCAAGTCCAGCTAGGCATCCTCGGAAACGGTTTCTATCGAGCATATTGCCCCCCCTTGATGGCACCTATGACGGTGTGGAATTGTCTTTCGTTTCTAGCTCATCCAGCCGTATAGTGATTTGCTGCCAATCTCTATCGACCCGACACGGGTCGCCGGAATTGCGATTATTGGTTCCCAACTGACCCGGATGAGCAAGGCAAAGGCGCCAATATTCTGTGTAGCTGTAGACCAATGGGGACATGATCGCCTCATCTACACTGGGCGAATTGCCCATACCTAACACGCCCCGCAGAGCATTAAATGTCTTCAAGCCAAATGATACAATTATGTAAAGGCTGTACCAATTCTATCTGTGATAAAAGCGAACTTCTGAGCCGCTCGCCTAAAGTCGTGCATCGCGGATCTTTTCAATAATCATAATATTGCTGTATCTACTATATTTTCTAATATTTATAGCGATTATTGGATAGAGGAATAAAAGTGCAAATTTGACCATTCCACTATTATTCCTGTAGTAGTCTGGGCCCCTCTACGGGAATTCCCATGATTTGTATGTTAGGTATATGTCAGTTTTCAGCCAACTCTTAGTAAGGTACGAACCATATTCGAGTGTCAGACATCGGCCCAAAGAGACGTTGGGCGTTCGATCATTTGGAATTCGCACAGAAAGCAATAATGGTTCTACACGGCCAGATGACCCCTCCACATAAAACGATCCAAATGATGTGAGAGAATCCAGCTTGCTTATAGCCGGAAAGGATTCCTCGATGAAGAAGCGATACACGCCGGAGCAGAACATCAGGAAGCTGCGGGCGATCGAGGTGCATATCATCGCGGGGATGACGACCCGGAGCTCGGAGTTCCTAGCTAAGGCGGTTCAGAAGTGGCCATGTCGGGGGTGAGTACGCTGTACATCCGAAGGCAAGCCCCTGGAAGAACGGCTACGTGGAATCGTTCTACAGCTGGCTGCGGGATGAGTTACTTAACCGTGAGGGGTTAGCTTCTCCCTATGGCTCAGCAATCACCGATTCTCTCATAGCAACTGCACCAAAGATCCTGAAGGGGTCAGCCACCCGGATGTCGTCATACCGTCCTTCCTCGGACAACCGTGCGATCACGTTGGGTCGCAGTTGATCGGACTCTTGTCCTTGAGCATGAAGTGATGCAGATCGCTGTTGATTCACGCCATGGCAATCTGAATCACCTCATGCAACTGCCTCGGGGTGATATCAGACGACACCGGCGCCCGCCGCCAGATGGGCGGCTCGCTGTCGCGGAGCGTGATGCGAACGATATGCAGAACAGTCTTGACTATCTCGTTTTCTAAAAGCTCTCGCCAACAAGCGCCCGCTGGATCAGCGACTTGAACGAGTCGGCTATCTTCCTTATTTCACCGGTTTCATGCATGTAAACATAGACGGGGCGGTGCTGATCTTCCTCATCAGAAATCTTAAAACCAAATTCCTCTTCATCAAATCGTCCAATGAAAACAAGCGGCGCGTCACCTCTATTGCTGTTGGCAGCCGCAAGTGTCTCTGCGGGATGAATACCAGTGCCTGCTGAATAGAGCATTACGCCGTCAGTTAACATGCCGCCATCTGCAGTAAGCAGGAATTCACGGTACTCGCTCGGGAAGGTGTATCTAAGTTTAGTTTCGATAGATGCCAATTGACTAGCCGTACAGGGCGGCATGAGATGCTTGGCATGTTCTAAGATAGTGTAATCCGTCATGATGTCCTCGAATTAGTAGAATATTGTTCCTAAGGGAGCGCTTTTAGCACTCATCGGCGGGTGTGGCATCCGGTGATCGGGCAGCGGGACATGTGCCAAGTTAGATGGAATATCACGCCCTCCGAGACTCAAGGGGGTAATATGATGTCGCGCCGAGCCCGGCTGCACAGGCACACCACCGTAAGTTCGAACTCCCGGCAGGGTCCTAATTAGCGGGCCTCTCGGCCTCGGTAGGTTTTCCGGGTAATCTCCGAGTGGTCTGATCATGCCCGAAGCACGCGCCATACCCCATCCCGCCGCGCCGCCCATCGCTCCATAAGCCGCGCCACGCAACGCTCCTCTTACGGCATAGTGCAGTATGTCCCGCGACAAGCCGTGCTGGTTAACGCCCTGCCACACACCATCCACCACTCCTCCTGCAGCACCACCGAGAGATGCAGAGCCTGCCGTCGCGATCAGACTCCGAATCTCACTGCCGCCGGTGAAACCGTATCTATGGAACTGTGAGAACGCGGTTCCACCGACTGCGCCACCCACGAATCCGATGATAGCACTCCGCCCACCAGCCGCCAGCCCAGCCAATAGTGAGTCTCCAATAGTCCGACCCTCAAGTATCATCGCTTCGGCAGCTACATTAGAGAAACCGCCCGTGAATCCTGCTGCTGCACCCGTGGTGGCTCCAGTTAGGACGAGATTTAAAGATGACGACCAGCCATGGCTGGCTAGAAAACCGCTTCCGACACCAAAAGCAGCAGCGCCAACCGCTCCCGAGAGAGCGCCTGACCCCATGCGTATCGCCAGCTTGCTCCAACTGATCTCTTCGCCGTTAATCCAACTATTGACGAGGTAAAACCCGCCATTTAAGACAGCGCCAGTCCCAGCCCCCCAAAGAATGTGGGCGAAGCGGCCGTCGGGGTCATACCACTGAAGGGGGTTGTTGTTCGCGTAGGCGTACAGATCTGGACCGCCAAGGAATCCGAGCGGATCCGGGCTGATGAACTTGCCGTTCATGGACGGCAGACGGTAGCGGTGGTGCTGGTAATAAAGGCCAGTCTCCCGGTCGAGCCACGCGCCGTTCTGACCGAGCGAAGCAACGCTCTCCGGTAAGGCATTTACTGTGAACTCAGTCACCGATAACTGCCGGTCATGCTGCGCCGCGGTTTGCCACAGAATTACCAACCTTTCTGTTCGCGCCCCGTTCAGCCCTATTTCATACGGGCACTCCATTAGTGAGAGTTTTCGTCGCTCGCCAGAGGAGCTGGAGAACATTCCATCTACCACATTGCCAACCAGTCGTCCCTCCTCCTTTGCAATCCGGACCCACGTATTCATCGCTTCTTCATCGGAAGGTAGGCTCTGGCTGGTATCCAAAGCGTATAACTGAAATTTATTTGGGAATGAGTCTGTCCAGATCGTCAGTCCCGATACCCGCCGGGCCTCTAAGAGTTGAATTTCAATCCAGTTCCAATCTGCGCGGGCAGACAATTGCGTGGCTTGAGTATTGTCCACATGCCCGTCATAGCAGTCTTCGGGTTTGGTCATCTGCATGGATGACCGTACGCCCGATATGCGGGCAACCGAACTATTCTCTCCCGTATCGAGATAGGCAGCCAGCGGGGTCGCCTTGACACGACCGCCTTCCAAACTGGTGGCGAAGACAATGTTCATTCCCCGATCCTGATGGATCGCATATTGCTCCAGTTGGGACGATGCACCTGTTCCGGCTTTCTGGGGCGAACTGACCACCTGTAGGGCTTCGGCTGGTGATGCCCCCCAAACGTATTGCTGAGTCGGCACCCAAGCCCCATCACCGCTTTGCTCCATGATGATCGTCTGCCGATCTTCACAGTAGAGCGTGGCCTCGCGACGAACCCGGTTGCTACCGTGGTCCATAACCCTCTTGACGATACGGCGGTTGTCTGCGTCGTAGACGAATGCCACCTCTGCAACCGACGCTGCATTGACGGAGGGCTCGGTTTCATCTTTATCGGGTTTGCGATGGACGGCCTTCATATGGGTTAGGCGGCCCAAGCTGTCGAAAGATAACGACCAGAATACCGGCTGGGATCTCTGGCCATCCCAGTATGTGCCAGGATACTCCGATAGCTGGCCAAGCAGGTCATACTTGTAGCTCTGCCCCTCACGTCCCTGATTCGCAGTTGACGTCAAGCGATTTGAGGCCAGTTTTAGGCGGTCCTTTTCGGCAAGCAACCGGATTAGTCGCTTCGTGTAAGCTTGGGGCTCATCCTCCGGCGGCAATACAATAGGGTCGCCGGGGGAGTAGAGGCTGCCCCGCTTTTGTGCCGTGTCTAATGGTGTATCAGACCAGCGCCCTTGATACCTCGCAAACACGTTCCCGGCTTGGTCCCTGTGCATCCGGCTAGCAAGCACTGCGCCAGCAGAATTACCGATCGTGAGCAACTCGCGACGCCGCGTGTCTAGGTCATCCCAGGCGACGGGCTCTTGCGCGAAGGCGACGATCTGGCGATATGCATCAAGTTCAGAATACTGGCTAATGGCAGATTCGGGCTGGCCAGCCACTCCGCTGAGCCTGACTGTCGAGGCGGTGACAGACCCGCGCGAATCCAGCGTGTATCGCATATCCGAAAGCGGGTTCCATGTGTTGTCATGTTGAGACTCGACCTTGAGTCCGACGACCTCCCCCATGGAGTTCAGCGACAGTGTTCGTCTTGTGCGCGATGACGGCATGCTGCGCGACACCGGCATCTGTCCTTGGTATACCCATTGGCAGAAAGGGTCACCGTTTAGTGACAACGAATCGACCCGCCCGTCTCGGTCACTCTGGTAAGTCGCTCGTGTCCAGAAAGCGGCCGGTAACCCATTCGGGCGTTGCCATTCAAACCTTTGGAAGCCCGACTCAGATGCATTCTCGATTGTCAGGTCCTGAAGGATCGTGGGCCCATAACTGATCTGCTCGCGGCATTGGAGGCCGAAGTTGTCCCACTCACGTCGGACAGTCACGGTTTCATGACCTGTTCGATCCCAAGTAACGTTGCAGTTCCCCCACACGTCATAGCCAAACTCCTGCAACGGCTCTTTCTTTTCAGGATCGAATACTGCCTCTAGTCGTCGCTGAGGTCCGTAGCGGAACGCTATGTCACGGAGAACAGTGTTTGGCTTCGTGGAATGTCTCCAAGTCATTCGGGTGACCATGCCGCCACCTTCACCGTACTCGCGCGATATCCGAAGCCCGTCAGGTTGATCCTGCCTGACAAGCCGTCCAAGCGAGTCATAGTGCCACCTGCTGACTTGAGGAACTAGCAATCGCCTCGGTGCAATAGCCTTCACCCCGCCACTGTCCTTCACCCCGCTGTTGTCCTTCTCCTCGCCGCTGTGGGACTGGAACAAGGCGAGAGGCGCTACGATTGTCTCATGTGCGATACGTCGACCTGCGGCATCGTAGTGCCATACCTGCTGCTGTTGCTCGGTATCCTTCTCCAATCGCGACTGCTGCACCATCTTGTTCACCCGGTTGCCGCGCGTGTCATAAGCCACCCTTATATGCAGGCCCTCCGGTTCAAATGATTCCAGTAGCCTGCCTGACGGAGACCACTTTTGTATCGTGGCTCGCGACCACTGAAATCTTCCTTCCGAATCCACAGGAACAACAATGTACGGCCTGAATCTATCGGTCAACACGGTAACTTCACGGAGAGGCACGAACGTATCTGTGCCCTGTTTATGCATTATGACGCTGCGCACGACCCCAACCCCGTTCTGGTATCGGGTTAAAGCCCAGTCTCCCTCGGGACTTCTCTCTGCAAGAACCCGACCGAGACCATCGTAAAAGAAATGCCGCCAGGCCTTGGCACGGGGGCCTCTATGTTTAGTTACTCTGCCGGCCGCATCATAGTGGTATTCTTCTACGACGATCTCCCCTCTAGAGACAATCCCGCCGACGTCTCCTTCCTGAAAACGTGAGCGGATGCTCTTCTTGAGGCGGCCCGAGGAGGTGTACTCCCATCTCTGCTCGTCAACGATTTGGCCTTTGTGCGACGAGATAACATTGATTGGTCTGTCGAGACCGTCCAGACTTTTTCGGATTTCAAGACCGGTGGGGTGATTCTCAGAAAACGCTCTGCCCAAGGAGTCCAACCGGGTCGTCCACGTATCACCATGGTCGTCCTTGAACGATAAGACTTTGCCACTCGGAGAGTAATCCAAAAACTCGCGCAATGTGATCGTGCTATCGCCCGAGCCTCTGAGAAGAATCCGCTTCGCCAAGCCTGTGTCGGGATCATACTCATGCACCCGTGCAGTACCTGAAGGATCGACCAGTTCTCGAATTACTCCGGAGAGATAGCGTTCGTACTTGAACGTGGGGTTACCGGTATTTTCGTCTACAGGCTCGTCCGTGGGGGAAAATGTCACAACTCGGTTCCACGAATCATACTGATATGATTCGGTATAGAATCGTCCTGAGAATGGCTCGGTTGCTGATCCTGCATACCCACGAGCAGTTGAAGTTGTTGGGGTGGTCATCTGATGCAGGATACGTATCCGGCGAAGCATCTCGTCATATAGGGTCACTGTCAGGCCATTTGCTGAATCCCAATAAGCGAGCTCTCCGCCGAGACGGTTAAGAACTGCGAACGCCCAATGGCTTGGACCGCTCTGTCCGATTTTCCGGCCCATGCGATCGTGGAGGATATAGGTTATTTCTGACGCGGGCGGGATGGGCGAGGTGCGTTTAGGAAGATCATCCAATCGGCCACATGTTGTGTCCCCTATTGCTTTGGCTAAATCCTCTACCGGCGCGTCTTCGATCACCCGCACAATTACTCCGCCACCGTCCGACGTGCCGTCTACGAATGACTCCATGTCGCGTTCCGGCAACCCCGACAGATACGAATATAAAGTAGTCACCCCTGTGCCATCGACCTTACCCAGCATCTGCCCGTAACGATTCCAGAAGTACCATGTCGTCTCTGTGCCCCTGATGATCTTGAGCAGGTCCATCGTATCTTCGTTGTATTGATACCGCTCCTCAAGCAGAACCTTCCGATCGCCATCTGCATCGACCTGATAAGTTTCAATGCGGATCGGGTAGGCTGTTCCTGAAAGAAATTCTGCGGCTTGGCCCTTTGCACGCAAGGACCCCAATAGTGCGTCGGCCAAGGCAACCGTTTGCTCATCGAGACAGTTCTGTCGTGAGCGTGGGTCGCCGCTTGAACTGTCATACCGGCGAGTTATTGCGTAACCGTCAGGATTGGTTTCTCTTATGCAAAGGCCGTCCTCGTTGTACTCGTATGCCCAAGAAACCCCACGTGACGGGATCTTCATTCGTTTGGGAAACCACGCAAGAGCGGTGGCACTTGGGAAACTGTAGATTCTGGTCGGTTCCGGTGCAGGCGGTGCGACCTTGACGTTCAGAAGACCATCTTCAGCGATAGCGGAAATACACCAGGGTATTCGGTCTTCTGGCGAAGATACCAAGCGATACCCGGCCGTCAGAACACGACCGTAAGTCGGACTCCCGTTGATGAGGTCTACCTCCCCAAACAGTTCGCTCTCCGACTGGTCCACCCGTCTCGATATGCACCAGGAACGGCCGTCGGCACGACGGTAGCGGTATGTTATACTGTGGGTGGATGCTCTGAAAAACGAGATGGCCACCCCAGGTTCCGTTACAGAGAGTAATGATCCGTCCTGATCGTATGTGAATGCGACGCGAGTACCTGGCGCGGTCATAAGCTTCAATCTTCCGTCACCATCGTAATAGAAATGGATGAGTTGTCCGAACGGGTCTTCCACGCTAGCAAGCACATCTGTGCCCGCCACGTACCGGTAGATTAGATGGTTGCCCGCAGACGAACCATGCCTTGTCTGTCGACGCTGTAAACGCCAGCCAGCCCGACCCTTGGGCGGCGACATTGCGGGTTCGAATACCCACCAATTCCGAAGGCCGTCACTGATAACAATAACGTCGTCTGGTCGCGTCTCAAGATGCAGGAAGGCACCGCGCTGTACCACCCATTGCTTGCCCTTCCGCGCAAAGCTGACTTCAAAGTCGCCTCCATGGAGTTGCAAAGTCGTGGAATCGGCCAGAGTAGTCCCGTCAGCAATGATCCGGATGTTATGATTGTGGTCCCAGCCGTAACCCATGGGACCGTCATAGTTGGAGAATGAACGGTAGTAGCGACGGAAGATAAAGCCCATCCCGCCACGCGACGGCAGAATCATATCCTCCTCGATGAAGCAAAGTTCGCCGCTATGGGCTGCGACCACGCCCCCTGGCCCAACGCCGACCTCTGTTCCCGGTGTCGGAGGAAGGGCCCTGTAGCTACCATTCGGTGTGAATCTGCTTGCCGAGTTCCACATGCGAGATGGAGGTTTCTTGGCGAATTCATGTACATCAATGGCGGGCAAAGCCTCCAGATCACTACGAATCTGTCCAGCCTGCGCAAGTTCGCTGCGAACCTGAACTATTGGTGCTAGGGGCAAAGTGGCCAGCCGAGTTCGCCAACCCTGCTCAAGCGTCTCGGCCTCTGCCTCCACATCTGTATGTATGCTTACCATGTAGTCCAGTTCGGTCTGAATCGCTTGCGGGAGTGGCTCTGTATACTCCACGCGGGCCACCGTCTCAGCCGGTGTCATGACTTCGGTTCGCGCATGCCACCATATCCCAGTTGCGGCTGCCACAACTACCAAGGCCGCAATGTAGAAGAACTGAATGCCACGTCGTCGCGATATGCTCATGTCATTCCCCCGCATTGCTACTGGGTTCTAAAGTCAGTGCTGGACCCGGGCAGGTCAGACGTTCGAGATACCACTTCGTCGTTTCCGGAAGATCCTTGGATGAGGGAGTTTCAAGGATGCTTGCCGCGATCTGCTTCAGCCTAAGCCGAACATCCTCAAGGATTGTCCGGGTATCACGGCCAACAATGGGAACATCAAGTGACCGTGCCAAGGCTTCTATTGCCGTATTGATTGGTAGCTCAAGACTATCATTTCGCAAATCAGCCTTGTTAAGCAAACACTTCGTTGGGAGATACTTCTGCAGGCGCTCCACCACCGCTGTGGTCGATTGCCTAGTACTGTCGCTGGTCGTGGCACTGGCCAACTCTTCTTCTGTTGACGAGACGTCTTCAGTCGGAACTGCATCTAGCGAAATAAACTCAAAGAAACAACCAGCGACAAACCAAGGGCGCTTCTGCAGATCATCCTCGCAAAGTCCCTCAATAGCCCACTGGTCCGTCATGATATGATAGAGAGCTTTGCATAATCCACTGTTTTCAATTCCGGTGGCGGACGGACAAAAGCGGTATATGTAACTTCGTGCTTCGTCGGACAAGTGGTGTGCCCTGCCGGAGAACGCGGTATCACGCGAATCACTCGTGTACCAATACCGGTAGTCCACTGCGTCAGCTATCTTCTCGATAATCACTTTGGGTTCCGCAGAGTCCTCTGTCGTTTCACGCATTTCTTCAAGATTGTTCAGCAATCTGACCATAGCCTTGCGAACATCTGATTCCTTTGGGTTGCGGTCCAGTGGCTTCACAGGGTTCGGGAAGCGACGGAGATATTCACTATCAACGTGCCCGCCATTAAGCTGTCCCCATTTCTCGTTGCGTGCCATTAGTGCAAGAAACTCTTTAATCGCATTCGACTCCGGCGGAAGGTCTTGTATCCCCCAATGTTCTAACTGTGTTTCGGCCGCAGATGCCCACTCGCTGATATTGTTTTCGTTGGCTGGAAGACCACGGAGCAACTCTTTGAGGCTCGAGATCTTGGGAATAACAATTGCAAAGCAAATGAATACTAATCCTAATAGTATGACAGGGACTACTACTACCAGGGGCCTATAGCTAGATTTCACATCATTAATGCTCTTCAGATTCTCGGGCAAAGGAAGCTGAAGACCTGGCCAGCTTCCAGGGGCATCCACACCACGACACTTCTTAGCGGCGTCAGTAAGCAGCGTTTCAACATCGCTTGTACGTACATCCTTGTCGCGAGCTCCAGGGATGAACGCGGCAACCACTATAACAGGACGCCTCGATTTCGCCAGTGGATCAGGGCATTCGGGATCTTCCACGGTGCGGACCACAACTGTTCCACCAGCAACCGCGTACTTCCGTGGCTTACTCGAGACCTCACGGTGTTCCGAAACTATCATTTGCAGTAAATTAAGAACCTTCTTGCGCACCGGTTCTGCGATACCGTTTGACCATGCCCATCCTTCGCCGGTAGAGAACCACCGATGACAGAAGAGTATAGCTGTGTCGAACTTCGAAGTTGTCCTATTTCTGATTCTCATAGGGGGGCAGATTACTGCGTTTCGGCAGATTGGATATAACAACGGTGACCTTGGCACCGTCCACATCTATCACACAATTAGCTTCATCCATATTCTCTTTCTGGTACTTCTCAAGAAGCTTCAGGAAAGAGCATTCATCAGAACTCCCTTTCTCATTCCTAGATAAATAGTCATATTCTGTGATTTCGAGCTTGAGAGAAGCTACTTGTAGTACAAGCGTAGCATGATCGGGAGCTATGTCGAAAGTAACCTCGCCGTCCGAGGTATTCTCGCCGTCAGACTTCTTCCAACCGGTTTCAGTGAGTATTTCCCATCCAGAATTGGAATTCTGTTTCGTCTCCATCACGACATTGACCATCTCTTTTCCGAAATCATGAAACTTGGTATTTTTCAGATTGATTTTCGTGCACTGCAAGCTAACGCGGCTAGTAGTCTGGAGGGCCCGGGCATACAAAAGCCAGTTCCTGACGTACTCCTTCATGGCGATTACATCCCGATAGGCCTGCAAATATTCCTCACCGTACTGAATGGCCTCCTTCAGCTTGTCAGCACTCTCGTACATCCGATCGGCAGCGTTCTTCAGCTTGCGATAACTCTCTCGGTCCCAGTCCTCAGAAATCTCACGGCGAAGGTCTTTTAGGCCACTTTCTAGTGATTCCATTCCTTGGATTCCTCTCGACTGGCATGCGCCGAGCCATTTCTCAATCTCCTCCAAATGTTTTGAACGCAGCAATGGATCTTTCAGGTAGTCTGCGCGTATTCGAGCTTCCCATGCGACCAAGCGAGCGAGCTCTTCGTCCTTTTCCTTGGAGTCCACTACCGAGTCAAGGCGTTGGAATTCATCCGTTCGTAAAGGATATTCATCTGGCGGGAAATTGAGCGTGAAACTCCGCACAAGCTCGCGAGCCTGTGAAACAGACGCAGACTCCAGAGACTGCACCACATTGGCGTACTCGTCATCAAAGGGCCCATATGCTTGCAACGCCTCCACCAAATTCTGATCATCAGAGGCCTTCTGGTCGAACTCATACCGCTCTATGCGTTGTGGAAAGAGATCAGCAAAGTCACGACATGCCTTTATTCTGGCCTCAGCCCGTTCGACCCTTTCCCGCCAATGAAGCTCCGGGCTATCTGCATATTCTGACAGCATGTTCTCGGTTCGAACAACACAATCATTGGCTCTATCTTCATAAAAGGTTTTCGCACGTTCTAACTCGTCTGCGAACACTATTTTGCAAGCGGGGTTCGTCGACTTGACAAAGGCGAGGACAGATGCAATCGATTCCGGTGTTATACTGTCTGCCGACATGACCGCCTCTGCGTTAGTGGCAAGTCTGCCGGCGTGCAACCACAAGCCAGCTATCACCAAGAGTATGGTGATAAAGGCACAAAGGATGAATTTCGTTCGTCTTTGCCTCTGCCTTCGCTCAATGAGCTGCGCTTTCAGTTCATCAAGCTCTTGGCGTTCCTTCTCCGGCAGGCCCTTGGCCGCAACTCGGTCGCAGGCCTTGATGGCCTTGCGGTAACCATGGAACCATCGCCGCTCAAGACTCCGGCGGGCCTTCGCTATGACAGGAGCAGACAGGCAGCGGTCTGACTCGGCAAGGATCCACCTCAGCGGTTCCTCTAGTCCTCGCGGCTGGGGACCTGCTTCCGGAGGTCGGGCCGTATCCTCTCGTGCGTGGCCGCCAAATGCAGAAGTCAAGAAGACACGTGTGTGGTTCTCACCGATCTGGTGCCGAACCAGCGTGGCCAGTTCATCCAGCCACTCCGGCAGCACCGGAGGGGACTTTGCTGCCAAGGGCGTCGAGGAGGTTGCGGGCTCCATTGGAAGCAAGTCCGATTTCGTGACCGCCAGACAAACCGGTAACGGGCCGGGATGATCAGACCCGCGGAAGGCTTCTAGCAGGGCCTCCATCGCACGACGAAACTTACGCACGCTCTCCTGATCTGCAAGATCGGCTGGCGCCAACACAAGCAGTGCATCGCAATCCTGTATCCATGAGGTTATGTCATGTCGAAGGTCGCGGGATGCTTCGGCATCGACACGACCGTGTCGTGGTAGCTCTACGAGGCTTCCCGAGTAGTCTTTCGTTGAAACGCACCATGTCGTGGCGTCGGAATGCAGACTGAATTTGATGTCCCGTGGCTTTCCCTGCGCAGTAGCTGGAGCAACAGCGCCGCTGTACAGGGATCGCCACAGGGCATAGAGTTGCTCCCGTGTCTGCTCATCCGTGAAGGATACCGACCCGTCAGCCGACCCCTTGCTGCCATAAAGGCAGGCCCAATAAGTGGTCTTACCCGAGTTCCTTGGCCCAAACACACCTAGTTTTCGATTCAGTTTATTATTCATGGTGACAATTTAGTCTGAACTGCAAGCAGCGAACTGGAGAATCCATCATTTGCAGAAGATACTGGCATATGCGGATGTGATGATGAGCGAGTAGACATGGTTCTACCTGTCTAACGTAATTGGGCATCGTTTGCTGTGAGCGATGTCCCGCCCGTCCTCGTCTAACCATCGCTCAATGAGCTGACGATTCAATCGCCAGTGACGGTCGATCTTGGTTCCCGAGACCTCGACGCGGTAGACGTGGCGATAAAAATGGACTTGCTAATCTTGAGGTATTCTGTCAGATCGTCAAAGGTCATCACGGCGTCGGGTTGCCTGAGCATGGTCGTCATCCTGTCCCGGTGCGGCGAAGAGGGGTGTGGGGCTGCTTGAGCAAGACGTTGCCCCCGTCCGCATGCATTGGCTCATAAAATATGCTCACATATAACATCTACTAACGTATACAGTCAATCACAGGCCATGGCTGATGCTGACATCTGTGTGTCAGCGGTGTATATTCGGGCGTGGCATGGTTCCTTCCCGGCGTAATCCGCACTGATGCCAGCGGAACTAGTCGCAGTGGTAGATGGTGGTAGATACAGTTTGTTTTGAGCGTGGCGTTTTCTGTAACGCGACATGGTGAAATGGGTGGACGGGTTCGGGGGTTCAAAAGATTCAGCCCCCCCCTCTCCGACCACCTGGAACCAAATTTCCCTATCAGTCGGTTACCTAACGCCGCCTGTTTCACACTCTTCCTGCAGGCTGATGAAATAGTTGATCCCGACATCCACAAGTGCCGCAAGCATCCCCTTCTGATTGTTAGGATTCGCTGTGCCCTGATATTGGCCGCCGCGCAACTACCTTCAGACGTGCGTTCTCCTTCGCCAACTCTTTGAACCGCTTCGCCTGATCCAGCTTCAGCCCCCCGCACTCCATCCGCCACCGGCAGTAACTCTGGACCGAGATCTCCTCCCGCCGTGCCGCCTGCTCCGCCGTCATCCCCGCGTTGATGTGCACCTCGATCGCCCGCAGCTTCCCGATGATCTGCTCCGGCGTGTGTCGCTTCCTGGCCATGACCTGCCCTTTCCTGAATGCGTCCGTATCCATGGGATCTTCCCATAAATCTTGGACTGGTTTTCAGGGGGCAGATCAGGGCCTTCTCTTCGTTTGTAAGAGACAAACCAGCGATCAAAGCTAAAGCCTTAGCAAAATCAATCTGCATACCCCCTCGATCACGTCCAGTACAAGCATTGGTACAAGCGGCCCGCGCACACCTCGTAAGTGCTTGTTTCACCAATCTTTTCGTACGGCGATCGCAGCTTCCCAAGCTGAATGTTGCGGGTTCGAGTCCCGTCACCCGTTTTCGAAGTAAATACAGAGCCAACCGCAGTTAAGCGCACCTGTCGACGTCGGCAGTGAGGCCGGAATGATGAGCCGTAATTCGGTAGCCTACCGAATTGGGCTCGCTGTTCGAGGAGCCTCACATGCCCAGAATAAAAAGCAAGATACCGCCCTATCGCCTCCACAAGGGTTCCGGCCATTACTGGAACTCTATTCATCACGCTAATTCAAGATGTGTAGGAATGCTTACATGACTCGACCCATAACTTAGAACTTTATTTCTTCGGAATCACACCTCTCGCGCCCCAGAGTTCCTATTTAATAATCGACGTGCAATCCCAGTTGCAATTGGTTGCAATACATTAACAAAGACTACTGTTGCGACGATAGCACCCAAGCCCCATCTCCAATCCAGTATGAAGAAGGAGACTATCACCCA
>RFGN01000574.1 GCA_003696645.1 Gammaproteobacteria bacterium
CTGTGGGCAGCCATGTGCCAGCTCGCTTCCTTTGAAGATCCACCTTCGGTGGATGACAAAGAGGGCTAGCTTTGACTGGACAGCAGGAATCATGAAAGCAACCCTCCCCCCTTTGTCATCCTCCAAGTCTGCCCATAAGGCAGACGAAGGGGGATCTGCAACTGGGGAGTTCAGGGCTTTGTCGGCAGTCATGTAGCAGCCCGTTTGTTTGGAAGATCCGCCTGCGGCCCCCCTCCCCTTTGTCATCCTCCGAAGGAGGAACTACCGATGAGGCGTTCGGGGCACTGTGGGCGCACATGTACCAGCCCGTTTGTTTGGAAGATCCGCCTGCGGCGGATGACAAAGAGGGGCTAGCTTTGACTGGACAGCAGGAATTATGATAGCAACCCCTCCCCCTTTGTCATCCTCCAAATCTGCCCATAAGACAGATGAAGGGGGATCTGCAACTGGGGAGTTCAGGGCACTGTGGGCAGCCATGTACCTGCCCGTTTTCTTTGAAGATCCGCCTGCGGCCCCCCTCCCCTTTGTCATCCTCCGAAGGAGGAACTACCGATGAGGCGTTCAGGGCTTTGTGGGCATCCATGTACCAGCCTGTTTGTTTGGTGGATCCGCCTTCTCCCCCCTCCCTTTGTCATCCTCCGAAGGAGGAACTACCTACGGGGAGTTCGGGGCACTGTGGGCGCCCATGTACCTGCCCGTTTTCTTTGAAGATCCGCCTGCGGTACCCCTTCCCTTTGTCATCCTCCGAAGGAGGAACTACCGATGAGGCGTTCAGGGCACTGTGGGCGCCCATGTGCCAGCCCGCTTCCTTTGAAGATCCACCTCCGGCGGATGACAAAGAGGGCTAGCCAATGGCAAAGGCGGTGGCGGATGGCAAAGAGGGGCTAGCTTTGACTGAACAGCAGGAATCATGAAAGCAACCCTCCCCCCTTTGTCATCCTCCAAGTCTGCCCATAAGGCAGACGAAGGGGGATATGCAACTGGGAGTTCAGGGCACTATGGGCAGCCATGTACCAGCCCGTTTGTTTGGAAGATCCGCCTCCGGCGGATGACAAAGGGGGTACTTATGTCAGGGGTAGGTAGAGATTAACTACTCTGCCCCTCTGTCCACTGACTAAATCCTGCTAATCCCGTAAGGGATGCCAAAGTGCTGTTTCTCACTCAATCTAAGCCGGCCATGAAGTGCCACGCTCTTCCCGCAAAACACTATCTTAGCCGCCCAACAAAAACAACTCCCTCATGCGCAGATTACTCACTACTTTACTTGCTGTTTTTTGCTTCGCTGGCGCAATGCCGGCACAGTCGCTGCCCATCACCTACTACCTGCCCGACATCGAATACGACCCGGCCATTCCGACGCCGGAATCCGTATTGGGCTACCAGGTGGGTGAATGGCACGCCAGCCACGACCAGTTGCTGTACTAC
>RFGN01000575.1 GCA_003696645.1 Gammaproteobacteria bacterium
CGATTCCAGTCCCCGAAAATCCCAATATCGATGATCCATCATCTGACTGGGTTGCAGATTTCCCAGAGCATTCAGGATATTGCTGGGCACCTTGGGATTCTCTTTGGCCAGCTCTTCCACCAGCTTCTTGACACGGACCCGCATCAATCCGTCCTGACTGCCACACAGATTACAGGGGATGATCGGGAAGCGCTGTTCTTCAGCATACTGGATAATATCCTTTTCCTGACAGTAAACCAGTGGACGAATCAGGATCAGACTCTTGTCATCCGTCAGCAGTTTCGGCGGCATGCTGCGTGATGCCCCACTGTACAGAATGGACATCAAGAAACTGTGGACCAGATCATCACGGTGATGTCCCAGGGCTACCTTGTTATAGCCATGATCTCTGGCATACTGGTAGATATTCCCGCGGCGCAGGCGTGAACACAGTGAACAATAGGTCTTGCCTTCCGGTATTTTTTCCTTGACGACCTTGTAGGTATTGCGGGTCAGAATCTTGAAAGGGATCTCATTTCGGGTCAACCAGGCGCGCAGGCCGCTGTCATCCCATCCTGGCTGTGACTGATCCAGCGTAAATGACAACAGTTCGATATCAAGATTGGTACGCACCCGAAACTTGTGCATCAGCTTGAGCAGGGTAAAGGAATCCTTGCCCCCGGACAGGCACACCATCAGGCGGTCACCGGATTGCAACATGGCATAATCGGCAATCGCCTTGCCCATGTAGTGCATCAGCTTTTTCTCAACCTTGGACATAGTGTGCCGAAAATTCGTCAAAAAGCGCTATGGTACACAGAATTGCCTTGTCTGACACCCCCAAACAGGGTATTCTTTTGCGTTTCCCGGAGAGGTGTCCGAGTGGTCGAAGGAGCACGCCTGGAAAGTGTGTGTACGTCAAAAGCGTACCGAGGGTTCGAATCCCTCCCTCTCCGCCATCATTGCCAGGGATGAGAACCCGAGCAGAGGGTTCGACAATGGCGCAGCCCATTGAACGGCCAACGGCCGGCCCGAAGGGTGAAGGCGAAGCCTGAATAATCCCTCCCTCTCCGCCATCCTGAAAATATGGATGAAATCGAGGGAAACGCTCAGTTACCGCTCTGACTTGAAGCCATCATCTCAGGATTCTTTGGCAGGATTGTCCGCCGCGTATTCAAATGGATCACAGAAAAAGCGGTCTTCGGGAAGGCCACGATCGAGGAAGGCCTGCTGTCCGCTATGGATCATCACGGGCGGGCCGCAGGCATAGACATCATGCTCACTGAAGCTGGTAAAGTCTTCCAGGATGGCCTCATGTACAAAACCGGTGCGACCCTGCCACTGATCCTCTTCCATCGGATCAGACAACACGGGGATATAGTTGAAAAACGGGTGCTCATCGGCCCAGGCCTGGGCCATATCATGCAGATACAGATCTCGCTTGGCCCGAACACCCCAGTAGAAGTGCATGGGCAGGGTTACCCCTTCAGCCAGAATATGTTCAATGACCCCCTTGATCGGCGCAAAACCGGTCCCGCCAGCCATGAAGATCATCGGTCGCTCAGAGCCTTCGCGGAAATGAAACTGGCCAAACGGGGCCTCGATCCTTAGGATCGCTCCCTCTTTCATCTCACTGAACAGAAAATCACTGAACCTGCCACCTGGCACATGACGGATATGCAACTCAATGAATTCATCATCATGAGGGGGGTTGGCGATGGAGAAGCTGCGGCGGCGTCCATCGCTGAGCAGGATATCGATATACTGCCCTGCCAGAAACGGCAGCCGTTTTCCGGCTGGCAATTTGAGATAGAGACGCATGACATCATGGGCGAGCTGCTCCAGTTTGACGACTCGGGCAGGCAGTTTTTCAGGTTTCTGGGCATTTTCATCTACAATATCGGCCTCGATCTCCAGATCACTGCAGGCCCGCCCCTGGCAAAACAGGGCAAAACCCTCATCCCGTTCAGCCTGTGGCAATGCCACCAGCAACTCGGGCGATGGATATTCGATTTCACCACTGATACATTTTCCCTTGCAGGCTCCGCAGACGCCATTTCTGCACGCATAGGGCAGACTGATGCCGTGCCTCAGTGCGGCATCCAGAATGGATTCCCCCTCTTCTACAGGGAAAGATTGATTGCTGTTCCGGATCTGGATGGTATATGTCATGTTCGGGTAATTGCTAGCTATAAAAGTTGGACAAGAGCGAATACGATGCCGCAAACCCCTGATGAAATCAATAGGAACAGCATGCTGGCCGACAAAATGATGAAGTGAACTCTTTCCTGACCAGCATTTTTCAAAGAATCGATTGCCATTCTCAACCATCCCAAGGAAAATAAACTCAATTTACAATAATCATCCTTGTCCGTGATCCAGTTCGATTATCCTCTCAATGAGCGCATGCGAATCTTTTTGCGCCTGGAATCCCTGTTTATCAGGCTTCATCGCCTGGTCCACTCTACTGACAGGGATTGCATACAGGCCGCTGTCATGGATATTATCAGCGTACTACATATTTTTTCCTGTCGGGTGGACCTCAAGGCTGAATTGATCAAGGAACTGGAGCGTCACCAGGCCTTGTTGAAGAAATATCTCGGCTCTCCGGAAGCGGATGAAGATACCCTGGAAAGACTGTTGAAATCCATACGTCCGTTGCTTGAAACCCTGCATCAAAGTGATGCCGGACTGGGGCAGAACCTGCGAGAAGATGAATTCATCAAATCCATCATGCAACGCAGTGGTATTCCTGGTGGCACCTGCAATTTTGATCTGCCGATATATCACCGCTGGTTATGTGAACCGATTGACAGGTGCCAGAAAAACCTGGTCAGCTGGTGCAATGAATTTGCCACAGCCAGCGAAGCGATTCTGCTGATCATGGACATCATCCGGAACAGCGTGCTGCCACAGGAAAAAATTGCTGAAAAAGGCTTTATGCTGCTCACTCTGGATCGTTCCAAACCCTTTCAGATGCTGCATCTGAAGGTAGACAAGTCCCTGGCCATCTTTCCCGAGATCAGCGGCAACAGACATCGATGCGTTATTCGATTCATGGATTTCTCTGCCGAACACCGGCCACAACAAACGAAACGGGATGTCCCCTTTCTGCTGACCTGTTGCCAGTTATAAAATGTAAGGCCATGGATATCATCTGCCCACATTGCAAAAAATGCACCCGTACAGAGAACAACCCTTTCAGACCCTTCTGCAGCGAACGCTGCAAACTGATAGACCTTGGAACCTGGGCAGAAGAAGGCTATTCGGTCCCTGTCCCTCCTGACAGTGTTGATGAAGAGGATCTGGATGTGGACAAACGCATATAACGCTGCACAAACAACCCGATACCGGCCAGACCTGCCGCACCGGCATTTCTGGCCCTGTTGATATCCTCGAATTTCATGCCGCCAAGGGCATAGATCGGTATTTCGCTCATCTCGACCCACTTTCTGAACAGGTTCCAGCCAATCGGAGCTGAATCAGGATGAGAGGTTGTCTGACATACCGGGGACAACACGGCAAAATCCATCCCCGCCTGCTCAGCCGCTTTCAATTCCTGAAGATTGTGGCAGGACGCGGCACATGGCGCACACCGCCGGGGAATATCATCCCCCACCTTGAGCATGTCCCTGCTGCGCCAATGTATCCCGCAGTCGAATTCCTGTGCTAGTTGCCGTGATCCCGGCAACCCCGAGTTCAACAGGATTCTGATATCTCCATGCTGCCCTTTCAACCACGTGACAAGCGCGGCGATCTGTTCACAGGATTGGCTGAAACAGCGTAATTGAATCAGATCTATCCCTGTATCGAGCGCCCAAAGCAAGAAATCCCGCAGGCGTTCAACCGGCCAATCCGGTGTAATCAAATAGGTATCAGGCTGGATGGTATCGCTTTCAGACTGCAAAACCATAGCGTTCCAGCCAAGATCCACACAATTCGTTCAGTGTGGCCTGCTGCTCGGGAGTAAAGTATTCCCTCCATTCGTCTTCATTCGAAGAGGTCAGATGCCCGCTGTGAAAACTGGTACGGCGATCATAGACTCCCCCCTGGTTATTGGAAAAATAACGAGGTTCAAACCGTTGCCCTGGCTGTCGTTGAACGAACGTCTGATCAACATCGATGGACTGCATGGATTCAAGCAGCCTTTTGACATTCTCGCGGCTGTACTTTCGAGCAAGGTGGAACGCAAACGGTTCTTGCAGAGCAATGCCAAGCAGGCTGGCTATCTCCAGGATCACTTTCTGAGGCTGTTCCATCATGTCATCATAACGAACGAGCAAGAGCTGTTTCTCGTTACAGGATTCACGATAGAAGTCCGTGATCTCCATCATCTCTCTGACGGCCTTCAGGGTCCTTTCGAAATCGCACCCCATAAATCGCATGAATGAGAGCGCCGCAGAACGCATGTCACGATAGTTGCAGATCAGCCGGATATCATCCGATCTCAGCCGCAACATGCGGTGGGTCTTGATACAAAAGACTTCTTGAGGTCCGGGGTCGGTCTGTGCAACCTGCTGAAGAAGAGCGTCTTCATCCTGCTCCTGCTCTTCCGGGATCGGTTTCAATCCGGCGGCCCGGATGATCTCCCTGGTTACATTGAAGGTCCAGGTTGAACCGGAACGTGCCATCCCTGCTACAAATACGATCATGATCTTTCCTTGATTATCATGGGTTTCAGTTTATCAATACGGCTCTGGCATGTCAGCAGGTGATGCAGGATCACAGGCGATAGCTCATGTCCTGCAGTCCAAAACCCAGCATCGGTTCCTCGATCCCTTTCTGAAAGCCTATCACCTTGACCAGCTCTCCCATTTCACCGGGAGCCAGCAGCCTGTCCACGGCATCGTTGCGTGTAATGCGTCGACGTATATCTTCCGCCTGCCCCTGCTTTTCCATCCATTCTCCCAGACCGCAGGCCATCAGAAAGGCGGCCTGGGTATTGAATCCAGACAGATCAACCCCTTCTTCCACGGCCACTTCAACCAGCCGGGTAAAATCAACATGACAGCTAATATCCTGCAATCCGGGGATGATCAGGGGATTGTCATGACGTCGATGGCGATAGAAACAGGTCAGGGTGCCATTGGTTCGCTGCGGATGATAATATTCTGAACGGGGATAGCCATAATCCAGCAACAATATCAGTCCCTGGTGGAGACAGCCAGACAGCTGGCTCGCCCATTCTGCAGCCAGAGGACACATCTCGGTGGTATATCCCTCGCATAGATCGCTTTGCCGTTCAGCAAACACATGTTCGACCGCCTGCCCGAGTGAAGCATCCTCCACGGTGAAAAATTCTTCAACAAGATTTTCATTCTCATCCATCGATACCAGGCTGCGTAACCATCTCTGCCCGGTCCAGCGCAATCGTTCAACTGGCAGGGCATCCAAAAATTCATTGGCGACAATGACTCCCTCAAAACGCGATGGGAGGCTATCCAGCCATTCTACCCGGCTCATCACATGTGGCAGTTTCGATTGGAGTGTTTCCTGTTGTGCCACACGTAACATCGGGCTACATTCAAGGATCTGGTAAGCCTGTGGAAGCATGCCTTCCTGCTCCAGCCGGGTCAGGATATCGACGGCCATCTGCCCATTTCCGGCCCCCAGCTCCAGAATCCGACCAGACCCCAGTTTCTGCAGAACCTGCTGACATTGACGAGCCAGACAAGCTCCGAAGACAGGTGAAATATTCGGAGCCGTAGTGAAATCTCCCTGCTCATCAAATCGAACAGACTGACCCGTGTAATATCCCAATTCCGGTGTATACAGGGCCAGTTGCATATACTCGGAAAACGGGATCCTCTCCTGACGACAGATCCTCTCCCGAATTTTCTTTACAAGGGTTTCACTTCGCTGCCAATCGGAATCAGAGGGGAGTGGGCAACCCGGTAACCATTCATTAAAATTTTGTCTGTCCATCAATTTGCCGTTATCCTTCCTTGCATGTCAGACTCTTCAAGAAAAACTGCCCTTATAACCGGGGCTGCCCAACGTATCGGAGCCCATCTGGCCCGTTTCCTTCACCCGGAGATGGACCTGATCCTGCATTATCACACATCCCAGGCTGCTGCCACAGCCCTGCAACAGGAGCTCAACCAACTTCGTCCGGATTCTGTACAACTCCTGCAGGCCGACCTGTGTGCCACCCATGAGCTGCCTGATACATTGGCGAAACTGGACCCCGATTGCAAAATTGATGTTCTGGTCAACAATGCCTCGACCTTCTGCCCCACACCCTTTGGATCGATCACAGAAAACGACTGGAATCAGCTGTTTGGAAGCAATCTAAAGGGGGCCTTTTTCCTGACCCAGTCCCTGTTGCCACGACTGCGTGAAAATCATGGTTGCATCATAAATATCACCGATATCCATGCTGAACGCCCGTTGAAAGACCATGCACTGTATTGCATGGCCAAGGCAGGACTGGCCATGATGACCAGGGCATTGGCGCGCGATCTCGCGCCTGAGATTCGCGTCAATGCCGTGGCCCCCGGCGCCATTATCTGGCCAGAGGACCTGCCGACTGACATTCGCGAACATATTATCGGACAGATCCCGCTTCACCGCGGTGGACATCCCCGAAACATCGCCCTTGCTGTCCGTTATCTGATCGAGAACGACTATGTGACCGGCCAGGTACTCAATGTGGATGGAGGCCGAACTATTCGATCGTGAGCGCTACCTGCTCAAGTTTCTGTGACTGTTTTCCGGGAAACTCTTCCCACATCCTTGCCAGACTCAAACCGGTTACAGGATGGAGTCTTTCCGGGGCCAGTTCGGACAAGGGACGAAGGACAAATGCATAGCGTTCTATCTCGTCACGTGGCAATTTGATCCCCGGCTCATCCATCACCCAATCATCATACAACAACAGATCCATATCCAGGGTCCGGTCGCTGAAGCTGGGGGCATCAGGATCGCGTTGATGCTGTTGCTCAATCCCCTTGCAGGCATTGACGATCTCACGCGGAGACAGGGGAGAATGGAAAGATACTACCAGATTGAGAAAATCCGGGCCTTCGAATCCCACGGCCAAGCTGCGGTAGACTGGTGAGAGTTCAAGAGGTCCGAAATATTTCTTCAGAGCTGTCAGCCCGGAACGGATATTTTCTTCCGGATCAATATTACTGCCTACACCCAAAAACACAGTTGCCATCCTAGGGCCTGCTATCGCGGTTTCTTTCAATCAATACCCCCACATCACCTGCCCCGCTTACCGCGCCATGCTTGTTGACACGAAGCCG
>RFGN01000576.1 GCA_003696645.1 Gammaproteobacteria bacterium
GCAAGAACTGGAGGCCGCTTTTCCGGAACTGAAAACACCCGACAGCCCCACCCAGCGCGTCAGCAGCGACCTGACGGAAGATTTCCCCACCGTGGAGCACCTGACCCCCATGCTCTCATTGGACAACAGTTACAACGAAGCCGACCTGGTGGATTTCGATCAGCGCATCCGCAATTACCTCGACCTACCTGAAGATTACATTATAGAGTACTGTGTAGAACCCAAATACGATGGCGGCTCTATCGGGCTCATCTATGAAAATGACCTTTTTGTGAGGGGAGCCACCCGCGGCGATGGTTACAGGGGTGAGGAGATCACTCCAAACCTGCGTACCCTTCACTCCATTCCGCTACGTGCAGCTTTCAGCCGCCGGGGAATTGCAAAAGTTGAGATCAGAGGGGAAGCCATCATGCGCAAAGACATCTTCGAAAAAATCAACAAAGCCCGGGAAGAAGATGGCCTGCCACTGTTTGCCAACCCCCGAAATGCTGCCACGGGGGGGCTGCGCACCAAGGATCCCAATGAAACTGCCGAGCGAAAACTCGATGCCATCATTTATCATATCGGCTATGCCGTTGACCAGCAGGGAAATAACCTGTTACCGAAGTTGGGCACCCACTCTGCTGCCATTGATTTTCTCAATGAGCTGGGATTTATCGTGCCCATTCACAACGAAAACTTCCCGGAACGCACCATCTTTCACAACATCAATGACATTGTGGATCACTGTCAGGAATGGCAGGACCACAGAGATGATTATCCTTATGAAATTGACGGAATGGTCATCAAAGTCAATGACATCGCCTTGCAAAACAGGTTAGGCTCCACCGCCCACCACCCGCGTTGGGCCATCGCCTTCAAGTTCAAGGCCAAACAGGCCACAACCAAATTGATCAAGGTGGAGTTCCAGGTAGGCAAAACGGGCGTCATCACACCGGTAGCCAAACTGGAACCGGTGCAACTGGCCGGTGTCACCATTTCTTCCGTCTCGCTCCACAACGAAGACTTCATCCGCAACAAAGACATCCGCCTGGGCGATACCGTCCTGGTGGAGCGGGCCGGCGACGTGATCCCCTACATTGTGAAACCGATGGA
>RFGN01000577.1 GCA_003696645.1 Gammaproteobacteria bacterium
GCGGTCAGCGTCCCAACAAGGGATACCTCCTCGACATTGATGTCCAGCTTTCCCAAATTCAGGAATTGCAGTATATTTGTTCCATCACCGGAATACCGACGCACAGCGTCACCTTGAACCAGATCGGTATTGGCAAGGTGCTTCTCGGCTTCGGACATGCTGCGAATCCAGTTGGTGCCATCGAAGCTCCACCAAACAGAGGTATTTTCATGCACTTCAATGTGGATATCACCAGCACTCGGATTCGCGGGCGGGTTCTGCGGAACTACTCCAATGGGGTTGGCGGTTTGATCGGCAAACGTAACCTTCGTGCTTTCAGGCACCATCTGCCAGTTGCCGGACCCATCAACAAAATACATGTCCCCATTGGTTGAATCAACACCCCACTTCGCGCCAACAGGGGCTGGACCAGACAAAGCACCGGCATTGACGATGACTTCATCATGGTATTCGAAGAAATGGAGCCCATCGCTACCTACGGTGATAGAGTTATTGGGATCTGCTGAGGGAAGCTGGGCAGGATGCTTGTGATCCTCGCGTGCGGCAACATAGGATGTTCCAACTGCACCAACCGAATCATCCGAGGCCAATGGAACCATTGTCGAGTTGGCCCGAGTGTCGATTGTGACAATCGTCCCAAGACCGTTGTTGTGGGTATAGGTTCCATCCCCATTATCGGTAACTACGGAGATGCCAGCAAACGGCGTCTGGTCCCAGACCAAATTCCCGTTACCATCATTATACAAGAAACCAACTGCATCAGGTGGAAGTTGAGTCGTAGACAAGCTCACCCATGCAGTTCCATTCCAGACATCAATGGTATCGGTATCTGTGTTGTAGATGGCGGTTCCGTTCGGTAGTGGACCATTCGTCGTATCATTTACATAGGTGGCCGAAAGCGCATCCCGTTCTGCCGTCGTCAACCGCGAAAGCAGAAAACCTCCATCATGGGTATCAATCATCAGGGTAATACCCGGATGGTCTGGTGCTTGTGTCTGTCCAGTTGCTAGGCTCTCAACAATGGTGCGTTGAATACGTTGTGCTGGGGTCGTCATGGCAGTCTCCAATAGCTAGATATTCTCCAGAGTATTTATTGGTCTGGATGGAAAAGAGGCCGGAGTTGCAGCTCCGGCCTCAAGTTGAGCTACATGTTATTGTTGTTATTAGCCGATCTCATATTTCCCTGGGAAGGCGGCCACAGTGGACGGAATACTCAGCTGAACCGAACC
>RFGN01000578.1 GCA_003696645.1 Gammaproteobacteria bacterium
GGGTCTCCAAATGGAGCCGGACTGAAGCAATACCCTTATTGGGCATCCCGCCCGGTCTCGGCGGGTATCAACCGGTACAGGGCGTTACCGTCTTTTTAGTAGTCCCAACAGGCCGGCTGGAACACAAAGGCCCCGATTATCGGTCTTAATGGCCAAATCCTCTAGTCAACAGGCTGTATCCATCTCGAGATATCTTCACCGGTCACCCGGTTGCCCTCTGCGGACGGTCCCCAGGTCTGATCAAGGAATGTAAATGCCCCGTGAGCACTGCAATTAAAAAGATGTTTGAGAGGGTCAAGTTGTGAGGCTGGGTATACATGACGGATTGAGCAGCCCGAAAATCATCCATGCCGACTAAGCCCTGCATATGGTTCCCGGTGACGATATGTTCAGCCCCGATCAAACGCACCCCGTTCCCACTCCGGTAAGCGTTACGTCACCGACTGTCTCCGCCCTGAGCCTGCTCAGCCTGCTGCACTTTTGGCTTTATACGCTATTCATATTCTGCAGGTGAAAGTCCAGATTTGCGCCAATATTCATAAATGATTACAATCGCTAACTTATGGCCGAAATCGCAACGAACATCCCAACCGGGTCCATCGCCCATGGTGATTGCCTTGAGTTGATGGCCATGTGGCCTGCAGAAAGTATTGACCTGATTTTCGCCGACCCGCCTTATAACATCGGGTTTGAATACGACCACTACGATGACAACCGGGAACATGACGATTATGTCCAGTGGACCTGTGACTGGATCGACGCCTGCGCTCGGCTGCTTAAACCCTCGGGCAGCTTCTATATCCTCATCGGCGACGAATACGCTGCTGAAACTCGCCTGCACCTGCGGAAACTTGAAGAAGAAAAAAGGCTGGCTTTTCGCAACTGGATCATCTGGCACTATACCTTCGGACAGAATTGCAAACTCAAATTCAACCGATCCCACGCGCACTTGTTTTATTGTGTCGGTTCTGCGGCGGCGAAATTGAAGGCTCATCAGAAACTCACCAAAAACCCGCCGTTCACCTTCAATCGAGACGCCATTGCCGTCCCCAGCGCCAGGCAGACGACCTACAACGATGCCCGCGCCAATCCCAAAGGCAAGCTGCCGGACGACACCTGGTATCTTCGACCCCAGAACGCTGAAGGCATTTACTTCAAGCCACAGGAAGACACATGGTATCAGTCCCGATTGGCTGGAACCTTTAAAGAGCGCCAGGGCTGGCACCCTTGTCAACTACCTGAAGCCCTGCTCGAACGAATCATAAAAGTCAGTTCAAACGAGGGGGATCTGGTGTTTGATCCGTTCGTGGGTTCGGGTACAACTCTGGCGGTGGCGGCCCGGTTGAAACGACGATGGCTGGGTTGTGAGCTGAGTAAAGAATATGCCCGACGTGCCCTCGAACGGGTGCAACATGTGGAAGCGACAGGAGAAACCATGCAAGTTCACTGCGCTGACAAAGGCATCCAACGTGGAAAACCCAAGAAAAAACCTGAACCGCACCGTTCGCCCAAGGATAAACAGGGCAACCTTCTGCCAGTAAAACCTTAACATATCGCAGTTTAGCGATGTCGGGCGATCATTTCGTCCGGGAATTCAGATATAAAAAAGCCCACGCTCCGATTGAGCGTGGGCTTTATGGACGATAAAGCAACGTACCGATCAGGCCGTGGCAGCCATTTTCTCGGCTTTCTTACGGGCGTCGTCGAGTGTGCCCACATACATGAACGCACCTTCGGGAATATCGTCCCCTTCTCCTTCACACAACCGTTTGAAGCTGTCAAGTGTTTCGGACAGAGACGTATAGATGCCCGGGAAGCCGGTGAACTGCTCAGCCACGAAGAACGGCTGAGACAGGAAACGCTCAATCTTACGCGCCCGCCCGACGACCAGCTTGTCTTCTTCGGAAAGCTCGTCCACACCCAAGATCGCGATGATGTCCTGAAGGCTTCGATAACGCTGAAGGATCGATTGGACCTGACGGGCGACGGCGTAATGCTCCTCACCAAGAATGCCCGGGTCGAGGATACGGCTGGTTGACGCCAGCGGGTCAACCGCGGGATAGATGCCCTTTTCAGCAACCGAACGCTCAAGCACGACGAACGCATCCAGGTGACTGAAGGTTGTTGCTGGGGCCGGGTCGGTCAGGTCGTCCGCGGGCACGTACACGGCCTGAATTGAGGTCACCGCCCCCTTGTCCGTCGAGGTGATGCGTTCCTGCAACTCACCC
>RFGN01000579.1 GCA_003696645.1 Gammaproteobacteria bacterium
ATCGATCACTACCGGGACTGCCGGATCCGGATCCGGTACCGGTGTAAAGAGAATCGAAGCGGGTGACCTACTCCCTCCTGTTGCTGACATCAGAACATCTGCTGAGCAGATAGCCGGCATCCTCGAGAAATCAATTACTAAGAAGGTGCCTTTGGTGAAGGCCGCCACCGAGCAGGCCGTCCACCCATTGACACAGCTTCAGGAACAATTTGAAATCATCGACGCCAAAGCGGAGGCCCTGGGCGAGAGCTTCGACCCCACAGCAGCGAAGATCAGCATTCTCGAAAATGCGATTGCCTCATTTGTCGAAAGTGGTTCGCCTTTCAATGAGACTGTTTTGCAGATGCAGGTCATGCTCGATGGGTTGAGAAAAAACAGCGAGGGGGTGGCTGCTGGAATGAACCAGGTGGCCACATCAATGCAGAACGCTGCGCAGCAGGGTGTTTCCTCATTGCAGGAACTTGGCAAAGTGGCCTTGAAAAGCGCAGCTGATTTCGTGAGGGCGAAGATCATGGAGGCGATTGCAGGGCTGATCGCAAAGGAGATAGGCACGAAGGGCATCTTTGGAATTCCTATCGCTGCCGCCGGCGCAGCAATCGTAGGCACGCTGTTCAATAAATTGCTGACATCAGTCAAGGTGCCTGCCTTTGCGGAAGGGGGTATGGTCACAAAACCTACCCTGGCGCTGCTGGGTGATAACCCTTCAGGAAAGGAGGCTGTAATACCTTATGAGAAGATGCCCGGCCTGTTCAATTCAGGCCTCGGAAACATGGAGCTTTCAACAAGGATTTCAGCCCGGGATCTCCTGTTCATCATCCGACAGGCAGAACGTGATATGGGACGAACAAACCCCTACTGAAGTGAAAGGGTGTAAGCTGTGAAAAGCACAGCTATGCCGGTGCTGATAGCGAGGATGATGGTGTAGAAGAGCAGGTGTGAATTGATCTTTTTGAGCGCACGAAGTTGCGCTTTCTGCACCTTGATAAGCTCATTCAGTTCAATGATGTTGAGTTCTGACGTTTCCATTTCGACAAATTGATTTTCTGAACAGAGTGCAATTTCAGGAAAATTGAACAAGGAATCAACAACCTTAACATAATGAAAGCACTTGGAATCATCCTGGTATGCGTACTGCTGTTCTCCATGCTGAGCATGGTTGTTCGCAACGAAAAGTAAATCAAGCAATTATGAAAGAGAAACCTGCTGTTTTGGGCCACCTGAAGAAAGATTTCAGGACGATTGTCTGTGTTCGTCTCAACAACACTGCCTCCGACAAAATTCATGTTTTCATTCACGATGATGTTCCGAACCCTGATCAAATTGAAGCGCACGTTTCGACGCTGAGAAAAGCCTATAGCGATCTCGGCTGGAACATCAATTCCATTGAGGTGCTGGCCACCGTGGAGAATTTCTACAGGGTGAAGCCAGAGCCTGTAAGTGCAGAGGAAAACGAAATCCGCTAATTCTTGTACTGCTCCCTGCCCCTGCGGGGTGGGGGGCCTTTTTGAACTATGGCAAAGCGATTTACAGGAGGGTACTATTCACGAGAAGGCATCGAGTACGATATTGAAATCTACGATAGTGCCTTTTCCGGAACTGCGACAGCATTCAACGTCACAGAAGAGGGTGTTGTCATTCAGTACGAGGGAGATCCTTCTGATTACGTTCCTGTAAGAGGCAGCCGGGCGACTTTCAATATCATACTCGAAAGCTCGAATACAACTGAGCTTGAGCAGTTGATGACAGACATACTCACTGCTCCCGAGGCGCAACTACAGGTACTGGTAAAGCGGTCAGGTAGCACCTATTGGTTTGGGAACATCCTCTCTGACATCAGCGTGCAGGAAGATCGTTCACCATCCGTTTTCACTATCACAGCCACCGATGGGCTTGGGG
The DNA here is from genome assembly GCA_003696645.1 of Gammaproteobacteria bacterium. GTDB lineage: Bacteria > Pseudomonadota > Gammaproteobacteria > J025 > J025 > J025. Next base: position 1,897 of record RFGN01000579.1, read on the forward strand.
CCCTGAACAGCGTCGATTACAACAATTCAGGAACCAAGTACACCGGGAAAGAAACAATCATTCAGCACCTTGTCAAGTCCCTGGGGAAGATAGGAACACTTGACACTTTTTTTACAAGCGGAATACATGCCATCACTACGGTTGGGAACTGGTATGAAGATGATCACACCACAGGTGCCGCCGAAGACCCATTCGCAAAAACGAGGCTTGACCATTCCGCCTTTTACGAGATTGATAATAAAGGGTTTACGAAGTATCAAAGCACTTATTCAGTCCTTTCTAAACTGGCTGAAAGATTTCTTTGCACCTGCTACCTCTCCGGAGGAGTATTCAGATTCGAACAGTGGACAGAGCGAGACAACAGCAGCCACAGGGAGCGGCTATACGACAAAGACGGAACCTACCTTTCGAATACCCTCACCTCCTATAATGTCACCCTCGACCAGTCACTATCAAAGTTTCGTGCAGGGGGAGGATCTTTCGACTGGCTCCCGGCTCTATCACGAGTCAGAGAGACGTTTCACAACAGAATTCGCTACAACCACCTGGCCGGGCAGTCATTCACAAACAGCTCGAATGCGCCGGTCACGTCTGACGTAGAGGTGAACAGCTCCGGCAGCACAGTGCTGCAACTCACCGGCATTCACTCACGCACCTTGACTGTTTCAGCCGGCTATCCGGGCAACGGTGAGATCTATGCGATTTTTGATGTGAAAATTCAGGTGGGCAGCTACTACCTGAAAAGGAACATCCTTCAAATAAACAATGGCTCAATCACTTATGAATCAGCGACATGGACGACAAGCAGCGGGTCAAAATATCAGATAGCATACGACTATTCAGGTTACAACTTTCCCGGTTCGGCAGGAGGAAGCATCACGATGCCGGGAGTGATAAGCGTGACGACGCCACCGCTGCCCGGCGGCGGAAGCCTGACAACAGAGATAGATTTTTTCAATCACAGGAAAAAGAGCGATGGTAGCATTGTCGATCCTTCCTATTTCTCGCTGACGTGGAGCTTCAGCAATCTTGCGCTGCAAGTTTACACGAATGGCAACCCGGCAGAGATCACAGACGATACGATCTACACAGCTGACAACCCGACGACCGGCTTCACAGCCACGAAAGATTTTGAGGCCATCCTGGGCGATGCAGGTGACACGAACGACGTAGGAAAACTCGAAGTGAAAGATTCCGGTGGCTTCTGGACAGATTCCGACCAATGGAGGGTTGGCACTACGGGTACCTTTTACGCTATCTCTGACCTGCTGCTGGATCAGTACCTTGCCTGGCGAAAGAAGGCAGTTCGGCGGTACACCGGCACCCTTTCCGGAACGAGCATTCATGCGCACACCCGGGTGACTTTCGATGGCAACAACTGGTTGTTGCTGAATGGAACTTTCAAAACAGGATTCGACACATGGGAAGGAACCTGGGCAGCTGTTAGCGTTGACAACACCGGCATCATTCATGGCACGGCCACCGGCATCAGCATAAACGATGCCCCTTTCACGCCTCCTATTGTGGGGCTAATAGGAGGGGGGCAGACGCCCAGCACCTCCAATCCGGCTGCGGCTGTCATCAATGCAATCAGTTCGGCGACGACAGACAGCGACATCAGCACCGGCACCATTACGAGCATAAGAGTAAACGAAGCACTTTCTGACAATGCCTTCACGCAGGGCGATGTGATCGCTATTCTGAACCCTGCAAATGGCCAGACTACCTACGTCACAGTAACCGATGACGTGGATGATGGCGATACGAGCATCAGCGTGACGGGCTATGCCAGCACAGATATTCCGGCCGGCTCTGCAATCATCTACCTGCCTCAAAATGACAGCACTACGAGTTATGGCAGTTCGGGCTCTTCTTCTTCGACAACGATCAACCTGAATGATCTCGATGAGCTGTTCAAACAGATTTTCAGAAGGGATGACACGAATGAGCAGAACTACAGGATTGAGATTCCAGACATCGTACTCGAGACAGATGAGAATGCCGGTGACGGGTCCACCGCCGGAATCCGGTACGATGGTTCCGGAATAAAAGCATACAAGAGCAGCAGCAGCGCAATTTATGCCGGCATTGGAGCTGATGGTTCAGCCTATTTCAGGGATGTGAGCATCGAGGATGATCCGAACGCCGGCGACGGGTCCACCGCCGGCATCCGCCTTGATACTACGAATGGCCTGAACGCCTACAAATCCACTTCCGCAACGGCCACGGCCAGCATACTGCCGACAGGCGTTTGGGATTTCAGAACGCAAGGGGCTACCGGCGTGACGGCCACAGGTGTCATACTGGGAAGTGATTCCGGAATCCGGGCTTTCAAGTCGGCAAGCACGACGCCTACCTTCTACCTGAAGACAACCGGCGAACTGCTGTTCAACCACAATGGTCACCCTACCGTGCAGACAGGTATTTTCTATGTCAACAATGGGCTGCTGCACATGGACCATGACGGGCTTGGAACGAAAGTGCATGCCCAGTTCGGCCATATCAAGGATTTCCAGGTTATAGGGTTCAACACAGCATGGACGACTGGCATAAAATCTGCGTTTTGGCGTGTCACTTCTCAATATGCCGGCTATGAGGTTTACAAGTTTGGCTACTCTGTAGGAAGCACGGCCGGCTCCGGTTCCGGATCGAATACCTGTGTAGTATGGCACCAGGACAGCACCGGAACAACTACGACGAACCTCGGAACACTGACTTGCAACACCGCCGCAGTGGCAAACATCCAGTCTGCCAGCTCTGTCATTTCTCTCAGCCAGGGGGATGTGTTCTACTTCGATGTGACTGGCGTAAGGAGCACACCGGCGCAGGGCCTCTTCGTAGAATTTTACATCAGAAAGACCTGATCAATCTCAGCACTTTATCAA
>RFGN01000580.1 GCA_003696645.1 Gammaproteobacteria bacterium
GGCTCCGGCCACTTCCACCTGGTTTGGCGGGCATGTCAGTGTCAAAGGCGGGCCAACAGCAATGACAGTGATATTCGTGTTGTAGTCCTGACCGCCAAATCCGTCAATCTGCACATAATAGGTCTGACCTGGCACCACACAGGCATCGTTGATGAAAGGCGCAAAAAGCGGCCCGTCATCGTCGTTGGCGGCTATTTCAGTGAAAGATCCAAAATTGTTGCAATCACCCACCGACCAGAGTGCGAATTGAGTGTCGTGAGTGGTGGAAGTGAAAATGTCCACTTTGCCAGATGGCGGCGCCACAAAAGTGAACCACAGGGAGTTCTGGACTCCAGTTTCAAACGAACACCAGCCATCCTGAGAATTGCAGGAAGAACCGCCAGTACCTGCACCTGGCGACACTTCGCCGGGCTGGGCTGATGCCCTCGGACACAAGGTGGAATTGGCATTGATGGGCACACCCAGGGTCATTGGCAAAGCATTGCAGACATCGTCGTTGCCGGGACCGATGGAGCTTGCCTCCACCAAAATGTTGGTGTTGTAGGCAAATCCATTGAAACCATCTACCTGGACATAATAGGTCTGACCCGGATTGACGCTGGCACAAATAATCAAGGGTGATGCTCCGGGCCCACTATCATCGTTGGCAGCTACTTCGGTAAAAGTGTTGAAGTCACTGCAGTTTCCAACTGACCAGATTGCCATTTGCGTATTATCGAAATCATCGCTGCTCACCTTCACAAAACCTGATGGCGGCGCCACAAAAGTGAACCACACAGAATTTTGAACATTTGGTTCAAAGGAACACCAGCCATCCTGAGAATTGCAAGAAGAACCGCCGGTACCAACACCCGGTGAAACTTCACCTGATTGGGCTGTGGCGCAGAATCCGTCAGCGTTTATGGGCACACCAAGGGTAATGGGCAGGGCATTGCAGACATTGTCATTTGACGCTCCATTGCAGGGCACGCCCACTGCTTTCCAGGCTTCTTCAACGGCCTGGGCTTCAGCTGAGCCCACCCCATAAAGGTCTTCGGCCGCCTGTATGGCAC
>RFGN01000581.1 GCA_003696645.1 Gammaproteobacteria bacterium
ACAAAAGATTCTCGGCCTTCTACCGTGTAAACAGCTATGCTATAGAACATTCAGAATATTTGCCAATAGAAACAACAAACTGAAACCATGAAGATTGCCCTGTTCAGTGCGCAACCCTATGACCGTGAATATTTCACCTCAGCAAATGAGGCCTTTGGTCATCAGCTGCTTTATCTTGATTCCAAGCTCATCCCCGATACCGTCACCCTTGCCGAGGGTTCCGGCGCCGTATGTGCCTTTGTCAATGACCAGCTCGATCGTCATACCCTGCAATCCCTCTCTGAAATGGGTGTCAGGCTCATTGCCCTGCGCTGTGCCGGCTTTAATAATGTTGATCTTCAGGCGGCAGAAGCACTTGGTCTGCCGGTAGTACGCGTTCCGGCCTACTCTCCATATGCCGTGGCGGAACATACGGTTGCCCTGATGTTATCTCTCAACCGAAAATTGCATCGTGCCTACAATCGGGTTCGTGAGGGCAATTTTTCCCTGGCGGGTCTGGAGGGTTTCGACATGCACGGCAAAACGGTAGGTGTAATCGGGGCCGGCAGAATCGGCTCCATCGTCATTCGCATCCTCAAGGGTTTCGGGTGCCAGATTCTAGCCCATGATGTTCATGTCAAAGAGGCCGAATCCATACCGGCAAGATTTGTCGAACTGGATGAACTGTTCCGCTATTCCGACATCATTACCCTGCATTGTCCCCTTACCCCTGACACACATCACCTGATCAACACAGACAGTCTGTCAAAGATGCGGGATGGTGTCATGCTGATCAACACCAGCCGTGGTGCCATTGTCGAGACCGGCAGTGTCATCAAGGCCCTTAAATCCGGCAAGCTGTCATCCCTTGGGCTCGATGTCTATGAACAGGAGGCGGACCTGTTCTTTCATGACCTGTCCAATACCATCATCCACGACGATGTCTTTGAACGCCTGCTGACCTTTCCGAATGTCCTGTTCACGGGACATCAGGGCTTCTTTACCCGCGAGGCCCTGAACAACATCGCCAGAACCACCCTGCAGAACATCACATCATTCGAACAGGGCAAACCCATGATCAACCGCCTGACGGCCTCCATGGTACTGCCCTGAAGCTGCCGTCATCATGGATAATCTCTGTCGCTTTCTTCTATAATGGAAGTTTCCAGGCCATCAAGGAGGGTGTCATGATCAAGATCACCATTGACGAGTCCCGTCATTTTGCACTGCTGCAACCCCAGGGACCTCTTTCACCGGATGATTTCACCAGTATCTCACGGGTGATTGATCCCTACCTTGAAGAAAAGGGCCCACTGCATGCCCTGGTCATTCACGCCCCGCAATTTCCGGGATGGGATTCCTTTGCAGGGCTGGTCAGCCATATCCGCTTTGTGCATGATCATCATCAAAAGCTGGCGCGTGTGGCACTGGTCACCGATTCCGCGATTGGTAGTCTGGCAGAAAAGCTGGCCAACCATTTCCTGCAGGCCGAGATCAAGCATTTCACCTCGTCCCAGTTTGGCGAGGCCGAAGACTGGGCCGCGGAATTTTCCCGTCAGATGTGATGACCGACAGCACCGATGCCTGAGCAGAAGATTGCGGTCGATCATTTTTCCGATGTCCTGTGCATCTGGGCCTATCTGGCTCAGGTCCGCATGGACCGGCTGCAGGACGACTACCCTGACCAGATCACCGTCACCTGCCATTTTCTGCCGATCTTCGGCTGCGTAAACACCTTCATTCAGGAAAAATGGGGTCACCGGGGTGGTGCCGAAGGCTATAACCGCCATGTGCTGTCCATTGCCGAGGGCTTTCAGCACATCAGCGTACACCCGGATATCTGGAAAGCACATCGCCCCACCAGCTCGATCAGCTGTCATATCTTCCTGAAGGCCGTACAGTTGCTGGAAGCCCGAAACGGTCTTGCCTCAAGCTCATCGACTTCCGGCGCATCCCTCAGCTCTGGCGCGGTCATCTGGGCAATGCGGCAGGCCTTTTTTCGTGATCTGCGCGATATCTCCAATCGTCAGATCCAACTGGAGATCGCCGAAGAACTGGGGCTGCCGATCAACGCGCTGGAATCCATGCTGGACAGTGGCGAGGCCTGTGCCGCTCTGGAACGGGATCATCAACTGCAGGAACGCTATCGTATTGCCGGCAGCCCCACGCTCGTCTTGAACGAAGGCCGACAGATCATCTATGGCAATGTGGGCTATCGGGTCATCGAGGCCAACGTACACGAGTTGCTGCGACAGCCTGCCGATCAGGCAAGCTGGTGCTAACTTCAACGGATTACGAGGAGACAACCATGCGACTGTTACATACCATGATCCGGGTCGGTGATCTGAACCGATCCATCCAGTTTTATACCGAGGTCCTCGGTATGCGGTTGCTGCGACAGAAGGACTACCCGGAGGGACGTTTTACCCTCGCCTTTGTCGGCTATGGCGAGGAATCGGACACAGCGGTGATCGAGCTGACCCACAACTGGGACACGGATCACTACGACCTCGGTAATGGTTTTGGTCATGTCGCCATCGGCGTGGAGGATATCACTGCCATCTGCGAGCAGATTCGAGAACGCGGCGGGGTCATTACCCGTGAACCCGGCCCGATGAAACATGGCGATACCGTAATCGCCTTCGTCAAGGACCCGGACGGCTACAGCATCGAGCTGATCGAACGGGCATGACCCTCGTCACCGCACAGGACATCCTGCATTTCTGGTTTGAGGAACTCGATCCCAAACAGTGGTTCCGGCGTGACGATGCCCTGGACCGGCAGATTCACGACCGTTTTGCCACTACGCATGCCGCCGCCAGCCGCTGTGAACTGTATGCCTGGCGTGAAACCCCAACGGGCCGGCTGGCCGAAATCATCGTACTCGATCAGTTTTCGCGAAACCTGTATAGGGAGGAACCGCGTGCCTTCGCACAGGATGCCCTGGCCCTTGCCCTTTCACAGGAGGCCATCTTTCAAAATGTCGATCAGACACTTTCTGCATCGCAAAAGGCCTTTCTGTACATGCCCTTCATGCATTCCGAGTCGGCTGTGATTCATGAAATGGCTCTGAAACTGTTCGACCAGCCTGGGCTTGAAAACAATCTGGATTTCGAGATCCAGCACAAGGCCATCATCGACCAGTTTGGCCGCTACCCGCATCGCAATGCAATGCTGGGCCGACCCTCGACCGAGGCCGAACTGGCATTTCTGCAAAATCCAGGTGCAGGGTTCTAGAGAAAACCCCAATACGCCATAACCTTGCGTTCATTCAAATATGGCATATTTCGCATATTGAATGTCGTGTTCTGCTATTTCTAGTCCATTCAGAACTGTTTACACTGTTTTCAACATTCACAAAGTTCAGGGAG
>RFGN01000582.1 GCA_003696645.1 Gammaproteobacteria bacterium
AGAACAAGGACCATCTTGGCAGCAGCCCCCGGCATTTCAATCCGAGATCCCTGGTATCATCACCAGATAACAACATGGTGATTTCAGTGGCATAGGGGTTTTCCACCGGGATCTCCTTGACGAATACAATCTGCCCATCCTGTAGAACCGGATCGGTGAAGCGATTGTCGCGGCTGGTCCAGACTACGAAACGGAGATTTTTGTTGTGCATCACCAAGGATTTGCCATCTCGATTCGTCACCCGAAAGGTGATGGGTTCCGTAGCACCAGGAGTAATTTCCAGCGGAGAATTTGACAGAGTGGTGAAACTGGAATCGCTGCTGACGTTGACGACAGGGATATCATACCGAACATTCTTCATACTGGTATTTAGCCAACAATCATCAAAGAGAATATACCAAATTCCAGATCACGCCCTAAATAGACCTGACAATAAGGGGGATTCACTCAGCATGCAACTTTCTATTCTGCATACCAAGGCGCAAGCCATTGCCATTTCCATTGGCGTTGCTCTTGGTGCAGTAGGTGGAAGTAACCTTATCCAATGGCTCGTCAGCGAGCCAGATGTTCCGGTAACTGCCATCTCTATTCGTGGTTCCTATCCTTCCAGCGAAGAATACAAATGGCAACAGGATACCGTTCTGTATAACATCCTGCAAAATATCAGTCAGCAATATGGCAAGCCCATGATGGATATCCGAAACATTATTTTCGTTGACCGGCCGCGCGGCTATAAACGTGTCTGGCTGATTGATGGGGTGCTATACATTCAGAAAGATGCATCATTGGATGAGGTGCTTCGAGTGATCTTCCCGACCCTATCTCCATCACAACGTCATCGGATTGTCAGCATGGTCTTGGAAATACTCTACGAGTTGAATAGCCATCAATCATTGCAACGACAATCCGAAAATCAGGAACTCGTGGAGTAGCTGGAGTTTCTGCTTGATATCGGTGATTTGCTCAGGTGTCAAGTTTGCTGGAGCCTTCACATTCTCGATCAAAACCATCCCATAAGTGTTAATTTGATCCTTGATGGGGCAAACCATGATGCTGATAGATCCGGCATTTGTGAACACATCCCTGGCAGCCTCATCGGTCATTAGGGTGACATCATTGACGATCAGACACCTGTTCTGATGCAGCTCCTTGATGATCGAAGAGAGCCCGATGATGGGAATCTGTTTACGGCTATCAATTTCGCTTGTAATACCCGGAGAAGATGCAGAAACGAGTGGCACGATAACCTCATCCGGTGATAGCCTGTTTGCATCCCTAACAGCAGTGGTGAATTTGAAGATAGTCACACGATCCGCCCCAGTAAATGATAGGATCTGTGACGCCAGCATGTTCAGCAACATATGCTGTTTGATTTGGCTTGTTTCGATGAGTGCGCGATCATTCTGCCATGCAGTATAGAGTCTGGATACAGTCGGGAAATTGAGAGCAATTGTCGTGAATACGGCGGCCCATGCAATGACCAGCAGCAATACGAGTATGTGGAATACCAGTTTGAGCGTGCTGGTTTCCTTCGCATACCGCAGAAATATCTTCAGAAATTCCAGCACGCATGCCGCCCTCCTGTTGTGTTCCTTCCACTGCGATGGTATTTATCCACCCAATCCCAATTACACCTTGCCGACTTTGGATACTCTTCCAACCTTGGCAACCTTGGCGGCTTTTGATACGGATGAATAAGCCCTTGATGTTGTGGATTTTTGGGGAGAGGCTATTTTTGATCCACCCCTGCGCTTGGCGACTAGCGGCTTTGTGCTGTTGGTATGGCTGAATGGCTTGATCTGCCGTTTCCTGTTGGGGATGTTGTCGAACCCAGTGTATAGATCCGATTCGTTGAGCACCTCGAACGTTGCCGAATGTCTGGTTGCCCATTTGATGGCTTCGCGCCATTTCGCCTCGTTACGAGCAATCGCCATTGCATCTTCCCGGTTCCTTGCATTTTGAATGCGTTGCTCGTGCATTGGCTTGATCTCGAACAAGAAATCTTCTGATTTCCCACGACCTCTGCTGATCCTTACAAAGAAGTCTGGAACATATACCTTCTGGGTGTTTGTCAGGGGATCCCGATAAGGGATTTTGACGATCTCGTAACCCCATTCCAGAACAGTAGGAAGCAGATCGCAGTGCTTGGCAAAGTCCAACTCCCACGACGAACGAAGAATGATCTCTGTCTCGCTACCCATGTATTTCCCGGGATTGGTGATCTTGTAACGATATGTCCGGTATCTAGCCATGCATGATCTCTCCTACTTGTATTTCGACGGGATCTCCGTGGTTGTTGGAGTTTTCTTTGGTGTGGCTTCCTTGATGACAATCGGCTGCCCGTGCAAATACAGAGTATCCGTTCCAAATTCCGGGTCTGGCGTGATGGGTGCAGGAGGAAGGGTGTCAACTTGGATACCGCCCGGTGTCATTGGGGTTGGCTTGGCCGATGTATTCTTGGGATGAACCGGGAAACCCAAGTGGGCATACAATGAATCAGCTACCTCAGTAGCGGTCAATGAATTGTGGTGGATATACTCTTCGTAGTCAATGGTGAGGGTGACAGTCCTAGGCTTGTTGTCATCGTAGGAGAGATCGTCCCACGCAATCCGGGTGATGACTGGCTTGATAAGCGTGAATGCAGTCATGGCATGGGGATTCGGACCCGTGTCATACAGGGTAATGTGGGTGAAAAATACGCGAGAATCGCGGACCCGCATACCGGATACTCTGGTTGATGATGGGGTAGATAGAGCATACGGATTTGCTCCAAGGTCATAGTTCATATCTATAGACGCAGCATTTTCAGGGTTGACGTTCCCGAATGCCTGATCCGTGAACTCGTAGAAATTACGGTATTCCTTGAGCAGCGAGGCCGCGTAACCGAGCATATCATCGTAGAGGACCATGGTGATTGGCTCTAGCGTCCTTCTGGTCTTCACGATATACTTCCGATTGTAAGCATCCAGAGTGGTTGTTTCATATGTCTCGGTAGGACGGGTGGCGGATTTCACCAGTGCTGTCAGAATGGTCCCAACATCTTGGATCTGCTTGATAACATCAGTAATCGGCGTGTAGGTTCCATTGGTTACATCCGGGTGGAAATGGATGTCTGCGAAGAACTCGAACGCATGCCGAGGATAAATCAGCGGGGGCTTGGAATCAGGAGCAGCAATTGCTTGCGTATTCCTGACCCACATTGCATAGTTCGTGCTAGGCCAACCCCCGCGCGAACCACTGTTTACACGGGGCCGATTATCACTGATATTCACTACCATTGGTTACTCTCGTCAGAATGTCAGCGTCCCCGAGAGGGTGAGCCCGCCGAAAACTACACCTCCTGATGCAGTGCCATGGCTGGCATTGTTCAGAGATACCCCGGCAATTCGGCTACCGATCCCCGTTGATTGGGTGCCGCGACGAGTCGTAATCTCTTCCTCGTGCGAAACACCGGCGATAAACTCGGTCCCGGTGAAGTCACGGACAAGAACGTTGTCGGGACGGATCGTTACCGAGATGGTTTTGGGGCCTGAATTGGTGTAGTCAAGTTGCTGATCGTTGATTGATTTCAGGAAGCACCCCGAGAGCGAATATGTGCGGATGATGTTGGGGTCATTATCTGATTCTGCTGTCCCACCACCAGCCAAGATCGAAATGTCCATTTCGAACTTGTAGTTCTCGGCGGCGCGCGATGCAGTCACTTCGCGAAAATTCTGTTGACGAGCTGCTTGAAGTTCAATGAATTGACGAGCAGTATTGCTGATGTCATCAAGGAAGGTAATATCCACTGAACTCCATTCTGCACGTGACGTGACATACACGGCAGACAGATACGACCAAAGAGTGTGCTCATCGAATTCCAAGTTGGGGAGCGAAACCGACTGAACCTGCCGGGTAAGGTCATACACAGCGTTGCCGCCGTCAATACCAAACCCATAGAACAAGATACGCCAGCGGTTGACAAAAATCGGTTGCAGGACTGGCTGGCGGGCGGCACCCAAACCAGGAACACCAAAGCGAGAAAGGCTGTTTACTGCCATGAGAGAAAATCCCCCTATCAAAATCAGTTTTCCTGTAGTATTTAGGGGGGATCGCGGAAATGCTTTTTACCGGCCTCGTTTCATCGCTTCTTCGCGCTTCTTGTTGATCTCCGTGACGGTATCCGTAATCAGCATGAACTCGCTTCTGGTCAACCGTTTCAGATCTTCATAGGAGAATCCCTTGCTACTGTAAGCGAGCGTGGCGATGGATTTCAGGATGTTGACTCGATCTTCCCGGTATCTGGTGTCCCAGCGGGTGTATTCTTCCGGGTCTTGGAATACCCCGCTGGAGAAAAAAGGCTCTCGGTATCAAGATTCAGCGATACCTTCACCTTGTGTCCGCGCTTGCATTCTACATCAGCAGTCAACATGTCTTCAAACCGGGCATCAATCTCCTTTACCTTCTGCGCGATTTGATCAATGACAGGGGATGGAGCATTCTCAAGCCATGCTTGGATAGTCTCTTGGTCATGGACTTCCTCACCATCCTCGATCTTCAGATATCGGATATACCCGGCGAAATACCCGACGCTGACCTCGCTGACTACCGTAGAGCGATTCAGATATTTCTGGATGAACTCCTCATTGAAGATTTCCGAATTGGTAGGAGCATCCTCATCAAATACGTTCGCTTTTGCTAGCGCCATCGCCGTGTCAATCACGGATTGGAAGATTGGCGGGCGGAAATATACATGGAGCTTCCCGATTTTATCATGGAAGAACGGTAGGTCGTCGTTGGTAAGTGGCTGCATCTTGGCTAGGTGAGCCAACAGGTTGATCGTTACATCAAAATCTGATTTATGCCCTTCCTGTTTGCATTTCTCGCAACTGACAGTAACTTCATAGTTTTCCCCCCGTGTAGCGATCCTGGAGGCCATCAGGACCGCCTGAACGTCGATAATGGCCATACTCCCTACTTTCTTGATTCCGGGGACCAGTGCCTTGATGACGCTCTCTGTGGCCTTACCAGAGAGAATCAATAGAGGATCCAGCAGGGAATTTTCTTCCAGCATTGACAACGCCCGAATCGGGATATCGTCTGGGTCAAGCTTATCTGACACCACGTTTTCATCATAGAACAGACCCTTGCTAGGGAGGGTAACGGTGATTCGCCGATTGAGAGTAGCAGCATTCAAGCTGTCAAGAATTGATGCGTCCATACAGAGAAACTCCTTTCCAATAAGTATCCCCTGTATTTAGCACCCGTGAAATCAGTGAATCACCGAATATGCCACCGAGCAATCAAACAGAATGGTAGCAATACCAGCATGTTTGACGAGCATCCTGATGGCCTCGACTTCATCCGAGGAAAGCAAAGAGCGTGCCTGCTCGGAATTCACCACACCATGTGCCAGCACTGCAAACATCATGGTAATCATTCCGAAGAGGAGCCCAACCACATCCCACATTCCAATCATGGCATGCTGACTGACCATCGCAGCCAGCAAGACGTGAAACACCAACACCGGAAATGTGATGACTGCAATGGGGATCGGCTGTTTCATTCTCACCTCCCTCTGGTAAATATCTGTATGGAACATATAGCAGATCGCAACACAATTATCAACTGGGCAAATGGCGACATGAGTGCCTCTGCCTTCCTGATGATGGCCGAGGAATTTCTCGACCGGCATCATTTTTATCTATCGAACGGATGGGAAAACGCAGAGATTCTTGCTCCTCCAGAAGTCAGCCGTTACAAGGTCGAGGTTTACTTGGAAAGCGAGGATAACGGCGATCCCAGCTCATTGATTCGAATGGCCAATAATCGGACAATCGACATCAACCTATACCATTCTCCACGCGGCGAAAACCGAGTCGTCGCCCATATCATCATTCCAAAGGAAGAATTGGTGAAAATGGAGGAGGAGAAGATCAAGAAGTGGAATGAAGGCAAGATCGAAGATGACGAAAATGAAATGGCTAATAGTCGATAAGGAAGATAACTCTGTCCTGTTGGAAGGGAGCAATCTGGCAGAAGCCCGTTCCCTCTTGTCGAGCAGAGTATCCTCGAAGTTCTTGAGGGAACAATACCGCATTGTGCCCGAGGGGGCCATCATGGAAAGCATGTCCTTCGGGGACTTGAAGGGTATCGGAAAACCATTAATCAGCTTCAACGAATACATGCCAGTGGATGAATCCGCAAATAACTTCGTATTGGCCTTCTTCTTGGACCGCCGGTATGATGCTGCGGTCCGTGACTGGGTAGCCGTTCTAGCGAATAGCCCGTGGATGGTCAACATCTCCTTCAACCCCGTAGATCGTTTCCCCGGTTATACTGCGGTATATGCAGAGATCCCTGATTCTGTTCTATCCACTGCCAAAGTTGTATCCACTATCCGTGCATTTGCGAATGCGCTTGGCATTCCAGATTCCGAAAT
>RFGN01000583.1 GCA_003696645.1 Gammaproteobacteria bacterium
AACAAGCCCCATGCCCAGGAATACCAGCACCCACAACTTCCATGCACCCATACGTCAACCTCCCGATCGCTCTTCCCTTGACAGGCTGGCATGCTGCCGAACGCGTCAATATCTGCAACCGACTCTCCTAGGGATGGTTTGACACCAATAGTAGGAACGTAAGGCTTCATCGACTGCTTTCTGCCCGGCCATCAATCGGCGGACACAAGCGGGATTCCATTGACTGCTTTCTGAAAGCTCCTGGCTTCCTAAAGCGATTCAATATTCAAGGCCCGACCTGTTTCGTTTCTTTATCAACCACATCACTGGTCACATATCCATAGAACCGATTTCCATCCTCAAAAAGAACGATAAAGGGAAATTTTTCAGGATGATGGGGAAACATAGGGGAACCATCCATATAAACTCTTGGGTTTTCACTTTTTTCAATAATCGGGACTGTAATAGCAAATCCCCTTTTTACTTTGCCGGGCTGAACGTACGCCATTCCATCCTCAGCCCACCACTGGATGACAAAATATATAGATTCGAACATTGGTTGCATTCTTCCAGACCAACCACTCGGGCTTCCGGTAACTTGAATTCTGAAATCCTTTAGCGATGGCTTCATACCATTACCCAGCGAAAGCATCTTGATCGATTTGTCGGAATGATTAACAAGTCCATATTCATAAATACCCTTATCCAAATCATACTTAACCAGAACAAGGTCAACCGGCCCCTTATTTGTAGCATCCGCCTGTAATGGCAACAACAGTCCAATAAATATCAAAACATGAAGATACTTCATACCCATCCCTTGCCGGCCGCGGCTTAACTTCCATCTGATTCAAGCACGCAAATCAGCAACTGGCAAATCGGCCGGACTTGCTGATGCGAAGGAGGCCCGGCAGGCTGCGCCGCCATGTCTGCCGCCCGCTTTGAAGTCCTGCATCGTGATGCCTCCGGTTTTGCCCGGCGGGGTCGGCTGACGCTGCCGCACGGGGTGGTCGAAACCCCCGTGTTCATGCCGGTCGGCACACAGGCCACGGTCAAGGCCATGACACCTGAAGACCTGACAGGCGACATCAAGGCCAGCATCATCCTCGGCAACACCTATCACCTGATGCTCAGGCCCGGCGCGGATCTGATCGAGCGCATGGGCGGGCTGCACCGCTTCATGGCCTGGGAGCGGCCG
>RFGN01000584.1 GCA_003696645.1 Gammaproteobacteria bacterium
GAACATTCGTACAGCCATTATTCATTCATTCCTTTTGCTTGCTTTGTTTACCTTTATTCGCCCTGCGGGCAATGCACAAAGCTGTGAAATTACCAGACTTGAAGCCCGCATCATCTCAAACTGCAACGACAATGGGACCAAACCATACTGGGAAGACGACTATTTTGTGGTGGACATCATTGTGTGGTATCAAAATCCGCCGGGTTCCGGGCACTTGTTCGTCACAGGGCCCTTGCTCTACGACACCCTCAAGGTTAAAGTCAGCGAAATGACACCCGATTCTTTCATTTTCCAGAGCATCCACATGCAAACCGTTACACCGAATCAGAGTAATTCCATTTCTCTTGTGGCATGGTTCAGTGACGACTTTAATTGCGTGATGACAAACAACAACGCCGGGGTCTGGAAAAACTATGAAGGTGAATTAGAATACAACAAGCCAGCCCCCAGACTTTGCTCGGTTTGTGTTGGCCCTACTGGCACTACAGGCGGCAATTATCCAGCCTGCCATCCGGATGAAAGCCCCGACCCCTCCAACCCATGTGAAGATTACCTGAATTACACCCCTGATCCGGTTCACCCTGAATACACGCCTTTGCAATACATAAAGGTGGTGGTGCACATTTTTCAGAAAGAAGATCCCAATGATCCCGGCAACTTCACCCAGGATCACCTGGATGTGATCCGCTCCTGGTTCAATGATCCTGACGGCGTGAATGGCATGATCGGAAACATGCCCGACGACACCACCGATTTTTCTCCCCACATACCCGATTCCCGATTTCGATTTCTGAATTACGGGATCGATGGACTTGATGTTTTTTTTCACAAAAACAACAAAGGATGGGGATTGGGATGGGCAAATTGTGACGGACATGGTAATTACTCAACCATAAGATCGAACTATGTTCTTAACCCTTCCCCAGCATTGATGTCCCCTGCTTATTATGAAGCATTGAAAAACAACCCTGATGTTAAAAATGCAATTCACGTATTTGTTGCAGGTGCAGCATGGAAGGACGGCAACTTCAATAACACGCCCGATAGCCTTGATTGTTTTGATTATTGCCCATACGGCTATTCTTATCCTGAATACCAATCTTGTCTCAACAACTCCTCAACAACCGTTATCAGCGGCACCTGGTATGCCTATCAGGAACAATTCACGCCCGGGGCCTATTGCAATGGTGCCTGGCCCGGCAGCAATGCCGCGCTTGGCAGGTCCATTGCCGGAGAAATATTTCATTTGCTTGGTCTGGATCACCTCTCAGAGTGGCAAGCCCACTGGGTACATGAAGTAGAAGAAGATGGATGCTATGACACACCTTTGTTCAGTGGCACCCACAACTTGTTGGGTTGCAACTACACTGACCGCTACGCCCTCACCGAGTGCCAGACGGGAAGGATATTATTCAAACTTGCAAAGCTTAATCCGGTCATCTTGCGCTACCCCGATTCCGACAGCACCTTCACCTCTGAAGGAAACTGTGTCATCGTGGAAGACGACATCGTGATCAACGACGGGGAAGACGTAGTGTGGCGAGGGAAAAAGGAACTCCGCTCCAACCTCATCGTCCGTTCAGGGGGCAAGCTGACCATCCGCTGCGACCTCGGCATGCCCAAAGACGCACAGATACTGGTGGAACCGGGTGGAAAACTCTTCGTCTATGGCAAGATTTACAACAACTGCGAAGGACAGCCCTGGACCGGACTCATCGTGGAAGGCTACAAAAACCTGCCGCAAACCCTGCCACCCTCAGACCAGCAGGGCTTCCTCAGGCTGCTGCCTGGCAGCATCATCGAAGGCGCCAAAACCAGCATCGACGTGGCATCGGGTGGCATGGTCATAGCCACGGGCTGCACCATTCAAAACTGCGGAGGCATGGTCTTCGCCCCTTACGACTTCCCCACAAAGAGCCGCTTCGACTATTGCGATTTCACTTGTGATGGCAATGTGTACGATTTCGGAACCGACACCTACTACCACGCCACCCTTTTCGGCATCAACAACCTCAACTTCAACGCCTGCAACTTCAGCGTGGACAACGTGCCACCGGCTGCAGCCCAAAAGACCAATGGCATCCTCGCCTACGACGCCCTCTTTCGGGTCTATAACGGATCCACCTTCCGGGGCTTCGATGCAGGCATACACGCCAGCGGCTCTTACGATGCCATGAAGGCCTTTACCGCTGACAATTGCACTTTCTCCGGCAACCACACCGGCATCGTGGCCATGGGGGTGCAGAATTTTACCGTCACTAACAACACCTTCGAAGTGGGTGGCTCCAACATCACCGCCATCACTCCCCGTGGCCTCGAAATGAACAACTGCACCGGCTACACCGTGGAGAAAAACACCTTCTCCGGCAAAGACAACCTCGCCGCCGACAGGTATGGGATTTTGACCTTCAACAGTGGGGGAGATGCCAACCAGATCAGTGGAAATACATTTGACTACCTGGCGTATGCCAATGAGGCACATGGACAAAACCGGGGACCCCAGGAAGGCCTCCAATACCTCTGCAACGCCAACCTCGGCAACAACCTGCGGGATTTCTGGGTGCCCGACGACCCTAACACCCCCAACAACACCGACGGCATCCACCTCCTCCAGGGAAACGGACAAGCCACCATGAATACCTTCTCTCACTACGCCCCCGGCACCGACAGCGATTTTAGAAATGAGGTGGGGTCGATCAATTATTATTACAAGGAAAACAATCCTGCACATGAACCGCAAAATCCGACTGGGGTAACTAAAGTTCCAATTGAATTGGAAAATATTTGCCCATCTGACCAAGTACCCTGTGACTTCCCCTGTCAGCTCACACCCACCGAGTGGCAGCAGATCAAGGACAAATACAACACAGCCAAAGCCGGCTGGCTGTCCGAGAAAAGCACCTTCGAAGCCCTCCTGGACGGCGGCAACACCGACAGCCTGCTCGATCTGATCGGTGCCGTGACCCCGGGCACTGCCGGTCAGTTGACCCAAGACTTGCTGTATCTGTCACCCTGGCTTTCGTCAGAAGTCCTTAGCGCCATCGTGGCACAAAAACAGGTGCTCTCCGATGCGGCCGTTCAGCAGATCCTGCAAGCCAACCCCGATGCCCTCCAGGAAGCTGAACTGCGGGCACTGGTGCAGGCAGAGTTCTCAAAAACCTCGGCCGACAGCATACTGGCCCGTTCCGACACCCCAACCGTCCGCACCGAAACCGAGCTGAACCTGGGTCGCCATCGCTCCAACATGCTGCGCAGCGCTGACCTCCTGATCCAGGATTTGCTCAGGGACACCAACGCCATTGAAAGAAGCCTGTTGCATAGCCTCCTGGCGGATAAACAAAGTCTCGAAGCCGATTACGCCATCGTGGCCGGCTACCTGGCAGAAGGAGAATACCTGAACGCCTCGCAAAAGCTGGACAGCATACCCCTGCTGCATCCCCTCGATGCAGAAGCATTGACCGAGCACGCTTATTTCAATGAGCTCTCCAACCTGTGGCAAGAAACCTACTCCACCGGCAAATCCCTGGCTAACCTCGATACACTGGCCCTTGCTTCGGTACAACACATTGCAGACAACAGCCAGCGGCGGGCCGGCGCACTGGCCCAGGGTATCCTGAACACCTGGTACGGTAGTCATTACAGGGTGACACCCATCCTTTCAGGTGGCGGTGCCCCACAAGGCTTGATAGCTCCACCAGCAGGTCACAGTCACTTGCCTTCCTCTGATTACCTCTCAGTATATCCTAATCCCGCCCGTGGTAGTGTCTATTTCCACTGGAACTTACCTAACGAAACACAAAGTGCCACAATTTCCATTAGGGACCTACGAGGAAAATTAATTGATCTTTTTGAGATCACAGAAAAGGCAGGTAAAAAGGAATGGAGCGTGGAACGACTCGAATCTGGCATTTACATTTATATATTGAATTTGCCTGATGGCACTTTCCAAACTTCCAAGTTGACTATTGTCAAATAAACCATAAATCGGAGGACTGGTGAATGCGGCCAGTCCTCCTAATTTATTGATC
>RFGN01000585.1 GCA_003696645.1 Gammaproteobacteria bacterium
CTTTCTCAATCTTCAGAATATCCCGACGGACTCCTTTTCCTTTACCCAGGAGAACATGACTCAGATCCAGACCGGGGTTCAGCAGGTGTTTCCATTCCCGGGCAAGCTGGATCTGGCCGGGAAAATGGCTGACACAGAAGTGGAAGCTGCCCGACAGAGAACGCAAAATAAAAGACTACAACTGATTCGCGATGTCAAGATCAGCTGGTGGTCCCTGGCATTGATCGATCGATCCCTGCAGATCGTTAGAAATAATCAGCAGCTGTTGCGTCAGTTTGTGACGGTTGCGCAAACCAAATATACCGTAGGGAAGGGACTGCAACAGGATGTGCTGCTGGCACAGCTCGAGCTTTCCAAGCTGCTGGAACAGGAGATTCTTTTACAGGGGCAACGTCAGGCCGAACAGGTCAAAATGAATACCTTGCTGGCTCGCCCAGTGGAGTCTCCTCTACAACTACAACCCGTTAAGGAGCCTGTACTAAAAAAACTCCCTGAACTTCCTGTCCTGGTGCGTCAGGCGATGAAGGTACAGCCACTGATCAAGGCACAACAGGAGGCGATCAACAAAAAACGATTGCAAATCAACCTGGCAGAAAAGGAATATCTGCCTGATTTTTCTTTGGGTCTGGCCTATGGGTTCAGAAGCGGACAATCCCCAAACAGGGAACAACGTGCGGATTTTCTGTCCGTGATGCTTGGTGTTCAAATGCCATTATGGACCGATAAGCGTCAGGACAGTCATCTACAACAGGTCAAGACTGCACGACTTGAACAGCAATATCGTCTGCAAGATCTGCAATGGGAGATTGCGGAAAGGATCGGTCAATGGCATGCACAATATTCTCGAATGCAGGAACAGGCCCGCCTTTTCAGTACCGGCATCCTGCCCCAGGCCAGACAGACGGTCGACTCGATGTTGTCGGGTTATCAGGTCAACAAGGTGGATTTTCTCAATCTGGTCAGAGCTCAGATTACCCTCTATAACTATGAGATTGAATACTGGCGCAAGATCAGCCAGGCAGAACAGACCCTGGCCAGACTGGCCGCAGAGGTCGGTGAGGAATCGTTATGAAAAATTTGAAGATTATCATTTTGTTGATTGTCGTGCTGATGGCAGGGATGGCTCTGGGGTTCTGGTGGTCCAGCAAGAGCGTCATGACATCCCCGGAAAATACCGTATCTACTGATAGAAAACCACTTTTCTACCGCAATCCGATGAACCCGGCCATTACCTCTCCGGTTCCGGCCAAGGATTCCATGGGAATGGACTATATTCCAGTCTACGCGGAAGGCAAGAAGGACGATGAACCCGCTGGGACCGTCAGGATTGATCCGAATGTCGTGCAGAATATTGGTGTCAGAACTGCAATCGTTGAACAGACTGACATCAGTTCGGTGATTCGGGCTGTGGGCCGCATCACCATGGATGAACAACGTCTGACCCGCCTGCACCCAAAGATTGAAGGATGGATAGAAAAACTCTTTGTCGATACCACTGGAGAGCAGGTCGAGAAGGATGACATGTTGCTGGGGATCTATTCACCCGAACTGGTTGCCAGTCAACAGGAGTATCTGCTCGCTCTGGATAATCTGGATGCCCTGAGGAACAGCCCCTATGAAGATATTCGCAAGGGGGCACTGACCCTGGTCAGCAGTTCTCTTGAACGGCTGCAGTTGATGGATGTTCCCGAACATCAAATCCTGGAACTGAAAAAGACCCGCAGGATCAAGAAAGACCTGCATATTCATTCTCCCTTCAATGGCATTGTCATGAAGGTAGGGGTCCGGGAAGGGCAGTATGTGACCCCGAAAGATGAACTGTACATGATTGCCGATCTTTCCCGGGTATGGGTTGAGGTTGATGTGTTCGAGAATGAGCTGCAATGGATTCGTGAAGGGGATGAGGCCGTCATGCAGGTGGCCGGATTTCCTGGCAGAAAATTTGTGGGCAAGGTCAGCTATATCTATCCCTACATGCAGAAGAATACGCGAACTGCCAAGGTTCGAATCGAGTTCGATAATCGCGATCTGGCGCTTAAACTGGACATGTTTGCCAATGTCGCCATCCAGGCACGGAAACGCCATGATGCCATTGTTATTCCTGCCGAGGCAATCGTTCGCTCCGGTGAACGAGAGCAGGTCTTTGTTGTTCACGGTAAAGGAAAGTTCGAGCCCAGAGAGGTTCAGACTGGCCTAATCTCAGAAGGAAGGGTGCAGGTATTGAAAGGGGTCAAACCCGGGGAGATGGTAGTGACCTCTGCGCAGTTCCTTATTGATTCAGAATCCAAATTGCGTGAGGCTACCGCCAAGATGATGCAGCCAGGATCACCGTCGCAAACCGAAACAGGAGCTGCTTTGTCAACCCTGGAAGATCCGGCCATGTCTGAACTGGACATGTCCGACATGGATATGTCTGATATGAACATGGACTCTGTCGATCAGAGTGGAGTTAAGCCCCATGATTAAAAGTATTATCAATGCCTCTCTTCGTGATCGATTCCTGGTGTTGATCGCGACGCTGATCCTGACGGTTGCCGGTATCCTTGCCGTCAAAAATACTCCACTGGATGCGATCCCTGACCTTTCAGACGTGCAGGTGATTGTCTTTACCGAATATCCTGGTCAGGCCCCTCAGGTCGTAGAGGATCAGGTGACCTATCCGCTGACAACCGCCATGCTGGCGGTCCCCAATGCCAAGGTGGTGCGAGGGTACTCTTTTTTCGGTCTGTCATTTGTCTACATTATCTTTGAAGATGGAACGGATATGTATTGGGCTCGTTCCCGGGTCCTGGAATATCTGAACTATGTCAGTTCACGTCTGCCAGAGGGCGTCAGTCCGGCACTGGGTCCTGATGCGACGGGGGTCGGATGGGTCTACGAGTATGCCCTGGTGGATGACAGCGGGCAATATGATCTGTCGCAGTTGCGTTCCATGCAGGACTGGTATCTTCGTTATCCATTGCAGACGGTTGATGGCGTTTCTGAGGTGGCTTCCATAGGGGGTTATGTCAAACAGTATCAGGTGGAAGTAGACCCCAATGC
>RFGN01000586.1 GCA_003696645.1 Gammaproteobacteria bacterium
CGAGTTCGCCTTCGGGGATCTCCTTACGGGTTCATCACCAGACGTGCATATCAGGCCGGTCTATCCCCACATGAGGCAAGGTTCCTCCATCATTTCGGGCATTGCAGGGCTGTTTTCCTATGTGACCAAAGATGCGGCATACAATGGGCATTATGGACTCGCATCAACATCGAATCCAATCAAAATCAGCGATCTCACGCTGGCCAAGCATCGAATGCCATACCAGCTTGCAAAGATGCTCACGCCAGACATGATCCCCAGCGGGGGGATCTCGGGACACCGAGTATCCCGAATGAAGATTCACATCAAGAACAGCACAGATCCGCAGGACATCTCCATTCTGAGGGATTCCAAGTGGATCAACCAGCTGATTATCGAAGCTGTCAAGCAGTTCATCAACAATCGGTATCAGGCACTGGATGACGAGGAGATGCTCGCGCTGACCATCATGCGAACAACTTGGATGGCCCAGACGGCCTTCCCATTCATCAACAAGGATCTTCTCATCCGGTATGTCGGAAAGAAGATCAGGGCATACATTGGCGGGCGGTCTTGGAGAAAACCTCAGACTCTTCGTGAGAGGATCATCGCTGCAATGCGCTCATCGGATTGCCATGTCCGTAAGGAACTTCGCAAGTCCAAGCTGCAAAACATGGACTTCACCCATGATGATGTGCTAAAAATTGCCCTGAAATCCTGCCAGATCATCATACGCGATGTTGCCAGAAGCAAAGCCATTTACATCCTCAACCGGCTAAAGAAGCGAATCAGCCATGACAAGCAACTTCTCAGGGAAATCCAGAAGGTCATCAACAATGGATCCTACGAGGAGTTCGTCAATTCACTGTTCCCAGAAATCAAGAAGGTGGCTTCCATGAACGAATATCGAAAGGCGTTCAGGAATCATGCCAAGAAGAATCAAGTTCCAGAAGATAAGGATGAGCTCGAAATCATCATCCGTGCAGAAACCGGAATGTCAGAGAAAGAGCTGATTGAGACCATACAGGATAAAGCTGCCCACGAAGTGGAGCGACAATTCCAGAATATCATGAAACGGCTGGATAGACTCAAGCGCTAACCCTCTTTTCCTTCCATCATATGGCTCTCAGATGCCCTAGAAACACCCCTTGTAAATTTGCAAGGGGTTTCCCCTATGTGCCCCTTTGCCGATTACAGGCCATTTCAGCGGCTCTCTTGGAGTATTCAGGGCAATACGGTGGATTTCAGGGGTGAGCAGCGGCGGTCCGTGCATCATCTCGGGAGAATCCGGGGCGCGCGCAGATGTTCATTCGGATCTCGTCTGAAATTTATACGGTCCCAGTTGTATTACTTGTGTCATTCCCTTGGTATTTCCCTTCGTTACCCCTTGGTATCCCCATTGGTATTTCCCTTCGTTACCCCTTGGTATCCCCATTGGTATTTCCC
>RFGN01000082.1 GCA_003696645.1 Gammaproteobacteria bacterium
CCACAAAGCCCCTGAAAAGGTCTCGAATATCATTCAGGATTTGGTTGAACAAGGACAGATCGACACCGATGAATATGGCATGCCCGATATTCGTCGCTACGAGCGCGCACGGTCAATCCACACCGTGTATTTCATTCGAGGCGGAAAACCAGCCTATATCATCATCAATACTCTGTCCAAGAAGGAGCCAATCAAGTCGTGGAAAGATGGTGAAGTGGTGAGGAATACCAAGAAACGGGAACGGCGAATGAGGGAACTACCAAATGACGATGAAGAATGACTATCGGTATTTCTATGATGCTATCGTGAAGCGGATCATCGACGGCGACACAATCGTTGCCGACGTTGACCTTGGTTTCGGGATTTGGATGCGGAACCAGAGAATCCGGTTCTATGGAATCAACGCACCGGAAAAGAGCACCTATGAGGGATCTAGAGCAACTGCATATGTTGCAAACCGCATTCCCCCGGAGACACACATCAAGCTGCAAACCATCAAGGATCGCACCGGAAAATATGGTCGGTATCTCGGGATCATCTGGGTAGATGATACTCCGCTCAATGAGGAGTTAGTCGATCAAGGGCTTGCTGAGAAATATCTCAAATAAGTCCACGCTCTTTTCGTAACTTCTTGATTTTAGAAGCAATTTTCCCTAAGTTGAACGGTAGAACCTGCAAGGTCAGGTTAAGATGCTTGCATACGATGCCACGTTCTTTCGGGTTCCTGATCTTGGGAGGGCGATCCTCTGGGACGATATCCGCATCCATCACGGTAATCAGATACGCATATCCATGATACAAGAATGATGGGCAATCACAATGGAGACGAATGTCGCCAGCCCATAGAAGGATCCGCGCAGCTTCGTTGGCATTAAAGTCCATATCGTTGACTACAGCATCCCACTGGTCAAACTTCACGATATTGTCGTAAATCTTGTGATTGTGATGGTATTCCGATGACGGCACCTTGAATACCATTGTCCCGTCATCCTTGATCTCCTCCAACTTGGAACGCTTCAGCATTTTTGCTCGGATACGCTGAGACAGGAAATTGCCATCAATGAGTGATACAATCTCCTTGTAGGTCGTCTCGTTCAGGATTCCTCGCACATGG
Organism: Gammaproteobacteria bacterium; assembly: GCA_003696645.1. Lineage (GTDB taxonomy): Bacteria > Pseudomonadota > Gammaproteobacteria > J025 > J025 > J025. The sequence goes on from RFGN01000082.1 coordinate 1,115, forward strand.
AAATCCGCCAGATTACTGGTCAAACTCTCGGTGATGATAGTGGTCAGCTCTTTGCCGCTCGCGTCTGCCTCTACATACGCAGATTCCAATACGGATTCCAAGAGGGAATCCAACAACCTCTCAGTCTCGGTTTCATGATGATGGTTCATTTCCTGTATCCCCCAGAATCATAACCATCATCTGGCGGGGAATCGGGGTCGTAATTCCTTGGAGAGCTATATGGATATTGCCTCACTGCAACAACCTCAGAAACACCCCATGCACTAAAAACCGTCAGGATGATATACCAAAGGTAGTCCGGCATCTGCGAAATTCTGCCAACCCATCGAACAAAACCGTCTGGAGTATAAGCATCAACCGGCCACCACAGGAGAATGAACATCGTGGCAAACAAGAGGAATACCCGCATCACTACTCGGAAATAGAACAGAAAAGGCGGGACTGGTCGCGGACCAGCCCCAGTTGTCGCCCTTGCCATGATATCTTTGACGTTGCGTGCGATTGTGAAAAAACTCCTCATACCCTTATTTACGGGGACGGGCGGGGTTTCGGGATTGGACTCTCAATAAGCACCTTGATATTCTTCGTGGACCTCCGAGGGGGCGGGGGTGCATAGAAAATATGGTCCCCGATCTTCTTGGTCATGGCAAACTTGCGTGACCAATGAGGGCGCACATAGGTAGCATGGTAAAACAGGCTACCATCCTCGAAAACCGGGCGGTCCATCTCAAGATAGCGGTGGGCAATCTGGAAAGCGCGCTCCCGCGCCTGCTTGTCATTCATACGCTCCGGCTTGCCATCACAATAGAACGAGAACTGACACATACCGGGCTTCTTGGAACGGTTCTCCTTGACAACCCCGCACACCGTATCCGGGAACCGAGGATCTTCCACCCGTTCCAGAATGACCTCAGCAACGGCCATCTGCCCTTCAATCGGCTCAGAGCGGGCTTCGTAGTAAATGGCCATTGCCATGCACATAACCGCTTCAGCCAGCATTGTCTCTCCTCCATCAATTGCTTACGGTCCTCATTATCACAAACCACGTGTCAACACAATGACGGGAATGTGGCATTTTCTAGGAATTTTTGATGGCTGCAAGGGCGGCTACAAAGGACAGCTCTGGAAATACTCCGCGCTTCAAGCTACTCATGTGGGATGCCAATTCGATTACCGCAGTATCAACCACGTTAGGCGATACATGATGTTCGATGGTTCTGAACATCTCCACGAAAGCCCCTTCGATATCGGCAATAGATGATCCTGCGATGCTATCGCGGAGATCCTGAATGGATATGTCTCCTCGCAGGTATCGGACGGCATAAGAAACAATTTCGTCCACGCTGGCAGTTGAATCAGTAACCCCCAATGCCAGCTTCTGAAGCTCATTGATAGCATTTCTGAATGATGGGTGGCATTTAGAAGCAACTTCGTGGATCAACGAAGCATCTACTTCGTATCCTTCCTGATCCATGACATAGAGGAGGCGGTTCTTGAAGTCCTCAATAGGAGGATTCGTGATCTCAAGAGACAAGCATCTACCAGCGACTGGCGGAGAGATTCTGGAAATATGATTGGCTGTGAGGATGAATCTCACCATGCTATCGTAACGGTCCATGACGTTGCGAAGCATGTTCTGCGCTTCAACGGAGAATCTGTCCGCCTCATCCAGAATAATCAATTTTCCCTCCGAGAAACTCCCTTCTTCGCAGAACCCAACGATCCTCTCTCGAACGTCATCGACGCCATTGTTGATCGAAGCATAGAGA
>RFGN01000587.1 GCA_003696645.1 Gammaproteobacteria bacterium
CCGGAATGAGTAACGATAAAGCAGGTGAGAATCCTGCTCGCCGAAAGCCTAAGGTTTCCTGGGGAAGGTAAATCCGCCCAGGGTTAGCCGGTACCTAAGACGAGGCCGAAAGGCGTAGTCGATGGATAGCGGGTTAATATTCCTGCGCCACACATGTGGAGCGATGGAGGGACGGCATCCGAAAAACATGCGGACGGCTAGAAATGTCCGTTGCTCCGGACCAAGAATGGGGGTAGGCAAATCCGCCCCAACAGGTTCAAGGTCCGGAGCTAACAGCACCTATGATCTGGATGATGTTGGCAGGATGTCCAAGAAAAGCTTCTAAGCTTTGAAACACGTGTGACCGTACTAAAACTGACACAGGTAGGCGAGACGAGAAGTCTAAGGCGCTCGGGAGAACGGTGATTAAGGAACTCTGCAAAATGGCCCCGTAAGTTCGCGATAAGGGGCGCCTACGCAAGTAGGCCACAGAAAATCGGCTCTGACGACTGTTTATCAAAAACACAGGACGCTGCTAACACGCAAGTGGATGTATAGCGTCTGACGCCTGCCCGGTGCCGGTAGGTTAAGGAAGGCGGTTAGCTCTTCGGAGCGAAGCTGGCGACCGAAGCCCCGGTAAACGGCGGCCCTAACTATGAGGGTCCTAAGGTAGCGAAGTTCCTTGTCGGGTAAGTTCCGACCTGCATGAAAGGCGTAACGATCGGAGCACTGTCTCAATCACCGACCCGGTGAAATTGTAGTCGTGGTGAAGATGCCACGTACCCGCGGTTAGACGGAAAGACCCCGTGAACCTTTACTGTAGGCTGATATTGGGTTGAGGTATGGCTTGTGTAGGATAGCTGGGAGGCTGTGAACTGGGCGCGTCAGCGTTCAGGGAGCCGTCGGTGAAATACCAGCCTGGCCATGCTTTAATTCTAACCCTATACCCTGAAACGGGTTAGGGGACAGTGTCAGTTGGGCAGTTTGACTGGGGCGGTCTCCTCCTAAAGAGTAACGGAGGAGTGCAAAGGTCCACTCAGCCTGGTCGGCAATCAGGCGTAGAGCGTAAAGGTAGAAGTGGGCTTAACTGCGAGACAAATAAGTCGAGCAGATACGAAAGTAGGCCTTAGTGATCCGGTGATTCCGAATGGAAGGGTCATCGCTCATCAGATAAAAGGTACTCCGGGGATAACAGGCTTATCGCATCCGAGCGTCCACAGCGGCGATGCGGTTTGGCACCTCGATGTCGGCTCATCACATCCTGGGGGTGAAGAAGCTCCCAAGGGTTTGGCTGTTCGCCAATGAAAGTGGTACGTGAGCTGGGTTCAGACCGTCGTGAGACAGGTCGGTCCCTATCTGCCGTGGGCGTACGAAACTTGAGGAGATTCAACCTTAGTACGAGAGGATTTGGTTGGACGTAGCTCTGGTGTACCAGTTGTCACGCTAGTGGCACGGCTGGATAGCTAACTACGGAAAGGATAAACGCTGAAAGCATCTAAGCGTGAAGCCCGCTCCAAGATTAGGTTTCGTAAGCGCGTAAGCGCGAAAGTCCCCTGGAAGACTACCAGGTTGATAGGTCAGGTGTGTAAGCACGGTAACGTGTTCAGCTAACTGATACTAACGGACGAATACTTGACCACCGATATTTCGCACTCAAACGATTCGCTTCTCTCCAGCCAGGTGCCAACTACCAATCAACTAACCCAGGTTCGTTCAGGCGAATAGGCTGAACGAACCTTTTCCGGCGACCATATCTGGAAGGCCATACCTGTTCCCATCCCGAACACAGAAGTCAAGCTTCCAGAGCCGATGATAGTGCCCACCAGTGCGAAAGTAGGTATCGCCGGATCTTTTTACATCTCAACCCTCGGCCCAACCGCCGAGGGTTTTTTATTGCCCTGACCCATGTCCGCTGACCTGCCGCCTCCCCAACGCGCCTTCCGCGATGCACTCCGCCGCATCCTCGATCGGC
>RFGN01000010.1 GCA_003696645.1 Gammaproteobacteria bacterium
TGTGCAAACTGATGGCTGTTTTCCAATTCCTTGCCCAATGACCTGGCCCCATTTCCATTCCCGGGCAATGATGAATCCCATTGAAGGCGCCTGTTTGGTCCATGCCGCCAATAGTTATCCCAGTGATCGTCTGTAGTGATATATCCGGGTTTAAAGTTATTGCTGTTTATCAGATACTTGGGTTGAACCTGATTGGCAGTATAGACAAGCGAACCTTTTGCATCGTCGTAATCATAATAGGCAAAGGCTTGGACGAGCGGATCCATGCCGCTGTGACAACCTGCACAGGCATTCAGAAACAGACGGCTGTCTCCACCCGGGCTACGAGAAACATCCTGTCGAATCCTGTCGGTAGGACGGGTATTGTCCTGTATCTGTTCCAGATCGGTACACATGAAGTTCATCATGGTAAAACGCAGCATGGCTCGATTGGTTCCACCAGAAAAGAATGCCTTGGCTGCCGCACGTGTTGTCAGGACGCCTGCGGTCGCATTTGCAGGGAGACCTGTAATCTGCGATTGACTGACTCTCTTAAGTTCAGAACTCAAGTCCAGTCCCTGATCTTCAATGGCCTGATAATGACTGTTATTGCTGTAACTGTATGTCGGCAGTGAAACAGATTGTCCAATATACAGAATATCTCCCGACAGAACTGTATTGAATGGTACATCATCCCGTATCATGCCAATAACCGTCGCAGTAAAGTCATTCAGGGGCTCAAAGACGGATTGTGCCTCATTGGTCCAGGGTGTGACCCAGGTTTTGAGCGTTGTATCATAAAAGTGACGATTGCTCATCGCCACCATGGCAGCTGCTGTGGTTTGTCCTGCCGCAATCTTTGTCGTCATGTCATTCAGTACCGTTACACTGGGCGGAACGCCAGCCAACCTCTCATGCATGCGTTTTGCCTGTTCTCTGGCACCTGCCATCACTGACAGACTCAGTCCCAAGCACAACAGGAATAGAAACAATCTGCAAATTCGATCAGAAATAATCATTGGGTCAACCGGCAACCTCCTTGCCAGACCTGACGATGAACAACCAACATCTTACCCTGCCTGTTCCAATTCCATGATTCCGTTCATCCTGTCATAAAAACCACTCAACACTTCTTTAATGGGGACGTTTTGAATTCATTTATACTCACCTATTATTGTGTACACACGAATGGTAGAACATGCGAAGAGAGCCAGGCTCACTGATAATACTGGCAGGGATCTGGATTCTTTCCAGTTGCCAGAATGATGGAACAACTGCTGTTGATCCAATTATTTCACCGGTCTCGATCCTGTATGTCGATCGTCCTGTTCCCACTACACAACAGGAAAAGCGGTTGTATGACCTACGCCAGGTCTTTTCTGGCATGGCTGGCGGGGATCTGTTCATTCGAGGGCTGAACGGCAATCTTGACACAGCACGAAATCTGACCGGACAGCTCACCAATGGCCAGGGAGATGTTCGGGATGTTTCAGTTTCACCGGATGGAGACCGGGTCCTGTTCAGCCTGTGTCAACGTGTTCCCTGTGATCCTGCCGACCGCAATGCCACAACCACCTGGAATATCTGGGAATATACCCTTTCAACCGACTCGCTACGACGTATCATTGCAGAAGATATCACTGCCGAAAGTGCGGAAGATCTGAGCCCAGTCTTTCTCCCGGACGGGCGTATTGTTTTCACCTCAACCCGGCAAAAACAGAGTCGTGCCAGGCTTCTCGATGAGGGCATGCCCCAATTTGCATCCCTCGAGGAATCTCGACAGGTTCAGGCTGCCGTCCTGCACATCATGAATGAGGATGGCACACAGATTCGACAGCTCTCGTTCAATCCCAGTCATGACCTTTTTCCAACCGTTCTACAGGATGGACGAATCCTGTTTGCACGCAATGACCACATGGGAAGCAGAAATGAAATCAATCTCTACACCATTCGACCGGATGGCACTGAACTGAAGCTTGTATATGGTGCACATAGCCATGTGGATACTCCCAACACAAGTAATCCCCAATTTCTACGTCCTCGTGAACAATCCAATGGACAGATACTGACCCTGATCCGTCCCTTTTCAGGGACGCAATCAGGAGGAGAAATCGCCAGCATCGATCTGCTCAACTTCAGTGACAAGACCCTGCTCCGACCAAATCATTTCAGTGCATCTTCTTCTACGCAATCCCCAGTTACCTCCCTGAAGACCTCGAGCAGCCCTTTTCCACCGGACGGCCGATTTCTTGATTTTGCAACGATACCGGATGACCCGGCGCGTCTTTTGGTCAGTTGGAGCCCCTGTAGAAAAATGCTTGGGCAATCGGTATTTCCGTGCATCACACCTGATCAAGGTATTGTGCCCTCCGAAGCTGACCCATTGTATTCTCTCTACTTGTTGAATAGGGCCGATCAGACCCTGATCCCCCTTCAGATTCCCAGACCTGGAAGGATGCTTTCAGATCTGGCAGTGGCGGATTCTTTTCCGTTTCAGAATCTACTACGGGATAAAAGCAGTGGACAGGGCCTCGATCAGGCCCTGTTGAGCGTGCAGGCCGGGGCCATCAATATCCGCAGTGTCTATGATATGGATGGGAAGGAAAATACCCTCGGCAGCATTCATTCCACCATTGCCTCTCTGGCCGACCCAGCACAGAGTACCGCCAGCGAACGGCCTGCGAGGTTTTTGCGCCTTGTCAAGGCGGTTTCGATTCCAGATCGAAATACCAGACGTTTTGCCGATACCGCCTTTGGTCGATCACGACAACAATTGATGCGTGAAATCATCGGCTATGTTCCAATAGAACCGGATGGGTCCGTCATCGTCAAGGTTCCGGCAAATGTCCCGTTCGCCCTGAGCATTGTCGATCGTGACGGAAAACGTATCGGACCAAGGCACCAGAACTGGCTCCAGGTCAGTGCCGGAGAGGTGCTGAAGTGCAATGGCTGCCATGATCATGGCTCGTCCTCATCACACGGCACCGATACTCCTGCACCATCAGTTTATCCTGGAGCACTTGTCGATCAGACCCCTTTCCCCAATACCCTGTCGTCGCGCAAGGCAGTATTGGGTGAGACCATGGCAGAAACCTTGCTGCGCAGCAATGGCACATTCCCATCTCCCAATCCGGATCTGGATTTTCAGGATATTTGGACCGATCCGGCTGTCGCCGGTCGAGCCATCGACCCTCCTTTGCTTCTGACCTATTCCGTAACCGGCACCCCTTCACCAGTCAAGGGTACCTGCAGCCCCAACTGGACGCCTGGATGCCGCATCATCCTGCATTATCCTGACCATATTCAGCCCTTGTGGGACAAGAACA
>RFGN01000083.1 GCA_003696645.1 Gammaproteobacteria bacterium
ACCGAAGAAGATGGAGCCCAGTACGGCCATGATCAGGATCAGTGGTGGAAACAGGCTGCTGGCCATCTTTTTATAGAGATCGGTATCGGGATCAACCGGTACGGGGGGCGCGGATTCAGGGTTCCTGAGGGCATGGATCAGGATGAATACGATAAAGGCGACGACCAGTAACAGTCCCGGAACAAAGGCTCCGGCGAACAGCTGACCGACCGGGACACCAATCACATCGCCAAGCAGTACCAGAATGATACTGGGTGGAATGATCTGTCCGAGGGTGCCCGAGGCGGCAATGGTACCGCAGGCCAGACGTGGATCATAGTTGTGTCGTAACATGACCGGCAGGGCAATGATGCCCATGGTCACCACGGTGGCGCCGACGACGCCGGTGGTGGCAGCCAGCAAGGCTCCGACGACGACCACCGAGATGGCCAGTCCACCTCGCAGCCGTGAACAGGCCTCGCCCATGGTGTGCAGCAGTTCCTCGGCCAGACCGGTCTTTTCCAGAATCACGCCCATCATCACAAACAGTGGTACGGCCAGCAGGGTAAAATTGGTCATGATGCCCCAGATACGCAGGGGAAGCAGATTGAAGAAATCCAGGCCCAGAAACAGGCCACCAAACAGCATGGCCACGGCACCCAGGGTAAAGGCCACCGGATAGCCGAGCATGAGCACGACGATGGCAACCAGGAACATGATCAAGGCCCAGATTTCCATGGTTTCAGCCGCTGTTTTTGAGTTTCAGGATGATCTTCAGGCTATCCGCCAGAGCATGGAGGGCCAACAGGGTAAAGCCGGCCGGGATGGTGGCCTTGAGCAGAAAGCGATAGGGCAGTCCGCCCGGATCGGGTGAGGCTTCATGGAACTGCCAGGCGTTGTACACAAAGGGCAGGCTGCTGTGAATGATCAGGAAACAGAAGGGCAGCAGAAAAAGCAGATGCCCCCCCAGATTGATCCATTGTCGGGTGCGTTTGCTGAAATGTGATTGATAGAGCACATCCACACGGACGTGTGCATCATGTTTGAAGGTATAGGCGGCACCGAGCAGAAAGATCAGGGAAAAGAGATGCCATTCCAGCTCCTGCAGGGCGACGGATCCGGCCTGAAACAGATAACGCATGGCGACGTCATAACCGATCAGACAGACCATGAAGATGAGCAGCAGGCTCATCAGCCTTCCCACCCATTCATTCAGACCAGCCAGACCCTGAATCAGGTGCCGCATCAGAGGCTGATCATTCCCTGCAACTGGGAAAGATTTCCCTGAAAATGTACGGGCAGGCGGCCTGAGGCATCGAACTGACCAAGCATGCCAAGATTGCGTTTCAGGCTGTCCGGCGTATCTTTGGATATGGACAGGGTCAGATCGAGAATATATTGTCCATCTGGCTTGAGCGTGATCCTGCCATTGGCTCCGACCGGACTGTTTGGCAGGGTTTTCAGGGAACCGAGGATAATGGAGTTCTCGGTTTTGAGGTCGAGCTGATAGTTGCCGAGCTTGTCGCGACCCAGCAGGGCCGATTTCCAGGTGGCAACACCCGAGATGGAATCAAGAGAGAGGTCGGGGTTAGCCCTGGCCTGTTCAAGATGAATCTCAAGCTGTCCTCCAGGCCGCAGGGCGAGCGGCAGGGCAAGGATCAGGGTGTTGAGATTGATTTTGATATCACTTTGCCGGAGGTCAAATGACTTGTCTTGATTGAGATGGATCTCCGCTTTCTGAGGTTGGCCATTGAATTTTCCTTCCACAGTCAGGGCCGGATTCCCGGTGATCAGTGAGGTGAGTTGCACATGCCAGGAAGCATCTGTCAGGGTGATGCCCTGGTAGGTTAATGATTTTGTTGTTCCACACCAGATACTGCCTTCGGGATAGGCGATTCTCAGACTGGGAAGATGAGGCTGGATTCTGGGCCAGGCACGATCGGCCGGGAATCCGAGCACGACCGTAAGCAGAGTGGTTACAATAAAGAGTAGGGAAAAGCCCAGCCACCTCATGATTCGCCCCCATTGAGCGTGAGTTCAAGGCGAGCGTCTACATAGCCGGATCTTGCGCCGCGCTGGATGCTAAGGGTTTGGACACTGACATGGTAGAGCTCCTGCATCTGAGCCAGAAAATTGATGAGATTCTGAAAGTCGGCCTGTTCGAAGGTGAGTTTTACCTTGTCGTCACCGATGGGTTCGAGGCGTTTCAGGGCGGGTTTCAGCGAGTATTGGGTGGCCTGCCGATCAACGGTGGCAAACAGGGAACCCTGCAGGGAATGCTGAGGTCCCGTCGATTTGGACAGGGACAAGACCTCCTGTTGGGCCTGCTTCATCCAGACCAGTGAGGCCTGCTGGGCCTGTATCTGTGTGGCAAGGTTGCTGGATTGCGTTCGCAGTGGATCGATGACCAGAAAATAATACAGGACCAGCAGCACAACGCTGCCGCACAGTACAAGAATGAGGCGTTCACGGGAGGCAAGACGGTTCCAGTATTCGATCATCAGGATTTCTGCTGTAGTTGAAGTTGTGCACGCACCCGACCCTGTTCAGTGGTGGCAGACTGGATTTCGACCTCGATGCCCCTGTCCATCAGCGACTTCTTGAGCAGGTCCAGTTTCTCGAAACTGCCGATCTCGAGTTTGCAACCCAGTGTCTGATCACGGTATCGCAGAGATTCCAGGGTCAGATCGGACATCTGTCCAAAGACTGGCGAGACGATCGAGAAGAGACTCAAAAAGGGCTTTTCGCCAGTCAGTCCGGCTTTTTTCAGGCTGTTGAGTCGATTCTGCATCTGTTGCTGCGGATTGATGATGCGTTTGGCATCCGGAAAGGTGGCCTTGAATATTTCAACGGATTGTTGCCTGATATCCTGCAGACGATGTTTCTGATCAACTGTCTGCAGCCATAATTCAGCGGGAATCATGAGCAGGAGCAGTCCTGCCAGTGCAGCAGATAGTCGCCAGGGCTGCCACAGCCTGTTGAGGGCCTGCTGTCGGCTGAATTCGCCCTGCCGAAGGTTGATGGCCCTTTCCGGATCACCCTGTTGGGCCAGAAAGACCACTGGGGTTTGTGAATGGGTTTGCCAGTCCACAGTGATTTCATGGGATTCCAGCAGGTCCAGCAGGTCCTGGTCAAGCGCCTGACTTTCCTCGGTCAGGTCATGGACAACGCAGCGTTTTGGAAGGGTAATGTCCGGGTTGGCGAACATGACCTTGAGTACCGGGATAAGGTCTCCGGGGCTGAGGGCAAGCACAAAGCGGTTTCCATGCAGAATCACCGGCCTGTCCGGTTCAATCAGCAGGGACCATTGATCTTCTTCTTTCGGGATGATGAAATCGGCCTCTGAAAAGACCTTGTCGGGATCGATACCATGCTCCTGCAATCGTTGCAGACAGGTTTTCAGGGTTTCCTGCCGGACGACTGATACATGGTGCTGCAGTTGGGTTTCCCCAAGGGATATAGAGCTGCCGTGGGCGACCTGTTGTGACTCCAGGGGTTCGGCCAGTTGTTCCTCGACGGCATAGGGAACCAGTGTCTGTAACTGGGATTTCTTGGCCTTGGGGGTGGTGACACGGGTAGAGAGGACATCCAGGGTGGACAACAGGACCATGATACGTGGACGTTTCCCCAGGGATTGCAGGGTCATGCGGCATTCGTCCAGAGTGCCGCAGGTCATTTCGGATTCCTGGCCATCAATGGCCCAGGAGACCTGGCCGGTTTCCAGATCGCCCAGGGCCGGGAGCCGAATCACACAGAAAGCAGCCATCAGTAGACTCCTTCCCCACGAAGGATGATCCTGGCGGGCTTGTTGTTGGGTCTGGATATCACGCTATATTGACGTTTTTGCAGGTTTCCGAATTTGCTGTGGCCTTCGACCAGAAAATATTGGCTGCTGACGGTAATCGCATCAGGAGGTATTGTAATGCCTGCCAGCGATTTCTGCTGCAGAAATTGCTGAATATTGGTGTATCCCTTTTCGCCTCGATTTTCGATCAGTTCGCTGGCGATGTTTGGATCGATCCTTTCAGACAGGGACATGAGGACTTCTTTGGGGGCAGTATTGACATTCACGGCAGTGATCTCCGGCAAGGCTGTGACATAGGGGGAGATCTTCTCCAGCAAGGCCTGGTCGTAGCCCTGAATGGACAGCAGCTCGCCGGGCAGGCGCAATGGAATCCCGCCCGTACGATAGGGGAGGGTCAGATCCATATAGTAGGCATCCTCGGCCCCACCGGGGTAGTGGGTATCCTGGTCCTTGTCTGTCCAGTCCTGCAGGCTCTGAGTGAGGATCTGAATCTTGTCACTGTCGATACCGAGGACCTCGAGAAGTCGCTGGAATTGTTTTTCCGGGTGATAGATCTTTGCCTTTTGTGCCTGCTGCAGGTCGCCTGTTGCACTGGTGACGGTCGGATCTTGTATCCCCTGCCGGTTGTCCGTCTGGGGGGGTGGTGAAGTTTTCGAGGGTTTGACGGGGAAATACAGGTTGTTGAGGTTGAATCTTGCCTGCAGGTCGCGAATCTGTCCTTCTACCAGACCATTCTCAACCTCGATCGGATTCAGAGGACTGGCCCAATCCTCTTCAAGATGATCGGTTTTACCCTTTTTCATATCCTTTTCAAGCAGTTCCTGTGCCCAGTCCTCTATGCCACGAACCAACAGAGAGGCCTGATCACTTTCCAGGATATTCCGGGTTCGATGGATGTCATATTGTTGCCGTGTAAGCAATGCCACGGCGATAACCGTACCCAGGGCGATTACGAGCAGGACCGTGATCAGGGCGATACCACGTTGTCGGAGATCAGGAACTGGCATCGCTAAAGGCATGGATTCCCGGGAACAATCGGACAAGGGTGCCCCAACGTTCAGACTCAATCTTGATCTCGATGGCCCGCGGCATGGCGGGCTTGCCCAGATCATTCAGGCCGAGATTGGCAGGTGGCCAGTGATCGAGCCATTGGCCATCCGTGTGCAGGAAGCGGATCTGTATATTGTCCACTGAAGGATATAGGGGCTGGTCTACAGGTGTGATCGCCTCGGCGGGATCCAGCGCGGGCCAGATCTGCCGGATCAGGGTCTGGTCCTCGATCTTGTAACCGATACGAACCAGGGCCTGATCATGGGTTCGAGTGATGGGGACGCCTACGTTTCGGGTGCGAGTGAAGCTTAGCAGGCCGTCATCTTCTGTGGTGAGACCTGGGTGCGGATCCCCGAATTCATCTCGAATCGGACGGTCGACCAGATTGGCAAGGTCCTGTTGCAGGAGTTGCCACGTCATCTGCAGAGCCTTGAGGTCATCCATTTTCGCCATCACTGCCTGTTGCGAGGTCTGTGCCACGGACAGTCCCTGGTAGGCGAGGGTAGACATCAGGGCAAATATCCCCAGTGCAATCATCAGTTCGAGGAGGGTAAATCCCTGTATGGATGAGCGCAGCTTCACGGGTTCATTTCTTTGGATTTCGTACATAGGCGAGCAGGGATTCCAGAACCTCATCGGGGTGCTCTTCTGACATCACCCTGATCTTCAGACGGCGAATATTCGGATCTTCCGTTCCTTCGATATCCGCTTCCCAGAACCAGGTTGTATTGGCCATC
>RFGN01000588.1 GCA_003696645.1 Gammaproteobacteria bacterium
GATCTGGCCTATCGTCTGTTCAGCATATGCGAACGTAAGGGTTGGTCGGGTGAGGCACTGGCGTATAACAGTCTGGTCATCGCCTGGCCGGAGATCAGCCGTTTGAGCAGGAGACAGGCGCCACGGGCGGGTATTCAGGGAAATTTGTTTGAAAACAGGGAAGATAAATAAAATGCCGCCAATCTATTATCATGAAGGTAAATTTCCTCCTGAAAAACTTGATTGGGAACGGCTGATCCCGCTGATCGGACCTGCAAACGCTGCAGTTGCCCGGTATGACGGAATATTATCGGTTATTCCCAATGCCACCGTATTGCTCAGTCCCTTGACCACACAGGAAGCCGTTCTCTCTTCCCGTATTGAAGGGACTCAGGCGACCATGGGCGAGGTCCTGGAATATGAAGCCGAGGGCGAATCGGACAAGCTGTCCTATGAACGACAAGCCGATATCAATGAAATCCTCAACTATCGCAAGGCCTTGCGTGTTGCCGAAAACTTGTTGAAAAAGCTTCCTCTTTGCCAAAGGGTTGTCAAAGAGGCCCACCGGGTGTTGATGACAGGAGTTAGAGGGCAGGGAAAATCTCCCGGGGAATACCGGAAAATTTCCAATTGGATCGGCCCGCCAGGATGTTCCATGGAAGAAGCAAGGTTTGTGCCTCTTTCGGCGGATAAACTGCCGGTTGCCATGAGCGTCTGGGAAAAATATCTGCATGCCAATGCGCCTGATCGCCTGGTGCAGCTTGCCATCATCCATGCGGAGTTCGAGGCGTTGCATCCTTTCCTGGACGGCAACGGCCGCCTGGGCCGTATGCTGATCCCGCTCTTTATGAACCAGTCGGGGATGATCACCAGTCCCATGTTCTATATCAGCGCTTATCTGGAGGCCCACCGTGATGAATATTACGAACGATTGATGCGCGTATCCAGTGAAGGCGCCTGGGCAGAATGGTGTATCTTCTTTCTGAAGGCCGTTCACTGCCAGGCCAACGACAACCAGCAAAAGGCCAGGGATATTTTGACCCTTTACGAGCAAATGAAAACGAAATTTGTGGATCTGACCCATTCCCAATACGCCATCCTTGCGTTGGACTGGATATTCGAACGGCCGATTTTCAAGAGTACCGATTTTGTCCAGTCGGCCGGCATTCCTCAGCCGACAGCCTTCAGAATCCTCAATATATTGAAAAGAAATGATATTTTGAGAGAACTCCGGCCCGGAAAGGGAAGAACAGCCGCAATCCTCATGTTTGGAGAATTGTTAAACATAGCGGAAGGGTATAACGCCTTTTGATTCTCACGTAATACAGGAAAAGAATTTTGTCTATCACAAAAATACAAATATGATAAACAAAACCCTTTGTATCTATTCCATGAGACACAACATGCTTTGAAAAGTTTATATCCTATAATATCAATTAATTGTCAGTCATACGCCTCGGATATGAAGGAGAACGGATAATGGCTAAAACAAATCACGCAAGAGTAGGCGACGCACTGGAACTTCTTAACGAAGGATTACGGCCGTTTGTGGAGCGGGAATTGGAATCCAAATACAAGGACGGATGGAAAGAAATCGTCACGGCCTATTTCCCGGTATCCACTTTTGAGGAAATCAACTGGGATTCCGCAGCCATACTCAAGTTGATGTGGGATGCGTGGAATGACGTCTTCCGAAATATTCTCGGCCGCACCGAAAGATCCCTGGTCAGCGAATTGCGGGATGTGCGGAACAAGTGGGCGC
>RFGN01000589.1 GCA_003696645.1 Gammaproteobacteria bacterium
CGAAGAAGAATGACGCATCATCGTTTCATCTTTTCGTCGTGCCTCCACTATTGGATGAAAAGCCGCGTTTGCGCGCACGAATGCGTCTATTTCAATGCTGCGTGTTGTGCGAGGTGTTGGCGGCGCAAGGGGTAACGATTTTCGAGGTGCGTTGCGATTTTATGGCTGTGAAGTGAGATTTTTTGTGCGCATTTAATACAGCAATAACGCAGATTGGCATGTATCAGTAATGATCGGTTAGGATATCTTAATATTCTCCGATAGATGACATATCTCACATTGCAGGAGACAGCCATGGCCATCTGGCTCAACAGGTCCGGCAAACATAGTGAACACGAAAAGAAGTTTCTTGACGAAGGCCGTATTTATCTGACTTGGGAAGTACTGGATCAAGATTTAAGCCAGTTATCCGATCGCAAGGCATTAATGTCGCTTCTGGAAAACATATATCCGAATAGCAAGAAACACAGGAGGATTCAATATTCAGGACAGATCTGGGCGTTTGTTAAACGTATGGCCATCGGCGACTGGGTTTGCATACCCAGCAAACGTAAAACTATCCACATCGGAGAAATCACCAGTAACTATGTGTATGACCCCAATGCTCAAGAAATCTATCGACATTATCGAACTGTCAAATGGCTGGAAACTGATATCCCTCGTACTAATTTTGACCAAGATATTCTCCATACATTGGGAGCATTCACAACGATATGTCAGATCAAACGACATGATGCCGAGACACGGATACGAGCCATGCGTGATCATGGCTGGAAGTCCACAGGCATCATATTAAAACCTCTGAACGATGATGAAGGAACTACCGACGAAGATATCAGTGAAGAATTAGACCTGGAACAAGTTGCAAGAGATCAGATTGCCAAGCTTATCTACAGTAAATTCAGCGGCCATGGGATGGAGAACTTGGTCGAGGCGATTCTGCAAGCACAGGGTTTCACCACACATTCCACGGGCAAGGGCGCTGACGGAGGTATTGATATTCTCGCAGCTCCTGACACTTTAGGTTTCGGCCAGCCAAGCATCTGCGTGCAGGTTAAAAGTCAGGATTCCCCCTTGGAGCG
>RFGN01000590.1 GCA_003696645.1 Gammaproteobacteria bacterium
AGGCTGACCAGCAGATAGATCTTCCATTTGAGGCTGAAGAGTTTTTTTTCTTCCGACTTCTTTCCAGTTCCGCCTGATGGCTGATTATCAAGCTCTGGCATGGAAACTTCTGGTTTCAGAAGCGATAGGAAACCTGCAGGGCATACAGGCTCCAGTACTGTCGTGTCGAGGCCGAAACCGGGTTGTCGAGTGGCGACAGCCAGGCGGTTCCGTTGATAAAATGATATTCCCCACGAAGCATGAATTCCGGGGTCAGATTCCAGCTTATGCCGACCGTGGCATCCTTGGCAAATCGGCTGTAGTCCGGCACGGCAAAACGTCCAGAAAAACGTTTTCCACTGCGATCATTTCTGTCAGTATAGAGAAGGTCATAACGGGCCATGGCCTGCCATTTCGCATTGAGGCGGTATTCTCCCTGAAGATAGATGCTCTCCCCGCTGAAATCCAGGCTGTCCAGGAAGGGATCGGAAAATCCCATATAACGGAATCGCCGCAGGGCATATTCTGAAGTAAGACTCCAGCGTTCGGCATTGTATTGAACAGACAGATAAAGCGGATTGAAATCAATACTCCCTGATGCCAAGGTATCCACTGCTGCTCGATCATAATTGATATTCATCCAGATTCCACTCAGCGCTGTGCGGAATGCCTGGTCCTCTGTTTCATAGATCAACCGGCCCAGCAGGGTCATATCCGGAGAAAGGTGCCCCGGCCGCAACATCCCCAGCAGTGAAACCTCGGTATCCTTGTCATTGACAATGGGTTGCCCCACACCAAACTGGGCCGAAATGCTGCCCATACCCGTTATTATCTGCTCTCCGTATATCTGTAATGAATCGGCAGACAATGCGACATTTCTTGTCCGATCAAAATAGATTGACTGTGGCAGCAGGATACTGGGGCGTGTAAAGGGGACATCGCGGGTTTCATTATAAAATCCAAAGGGATTCTTGATTCGCCCTGCGCGTATCCCAAACTGGCTTGCCACCCTGCTCAACAGCCGATAATCGACAAAGGCAAAATCGATGCGAGGATCCCCTGAACTGCCCTCACCGGCACGCCGAAACAGTTCCTGGGCAGAAAACTGAAGACGGGAGGTTGGCTTGAGCAAGAGGTTCAGGCCAATCTCGGTCAGTCCGAAACTCCCCCAGTCCTGACTGGTTCCAAAGACATCATTCCTTGAGGTGTATATAAAACCCTGGCTGACAAAGCCATGGAACTGAAGATCTCCTGACCCCAGAAGCTCGTGCACGGATGCTGCGTGAGAAGATTTGCTCCCCTCACCCGGGTTCGTTTCGGCATGAACATAAGAGGCCTGGGCACAGCATATCGCCAGCACCAGAAGCATGAACACCAGCCACTTGCCGTGCAACTTATCGGATTTCAAGGACATCAACGGTTTCATCAACATTGTCTCTCCATAGATATCCGATTGCGCCAGGGGTCTGCGCCACCCTGTTCTTCATCTCGGCCACTGAATCAACCCTGACCGGCGCCTGACCGGTCCCTGAAAACACCATTCGATCCCAGGCCGAACGCAACTGATAGGGAAATACGTTAAGGATACCCTTGGCAAATTCCCGGTGCAGCGCGGCATTATCCTGCAGCACAAAGACGTGGATACGACTCCCGTCCGGCCAGGTTCGCAGGCGCATACCAAAGATGGCACGAAGGGTATTGACCGATATGGCCTTGTGCGGAGCATGCGGTGAGGTCACTACCACAACCGGCTCCCCGGCCTGAAGTGGTATGGCCGTGCCGATGAAAGATATGAGCAAAATACCCAGAAGCAGTATTCGCATGTAAGATTTAGGCTGCATACACTGGAATTCAAGGCCCAAGCAGTCTCGGTAGACCGAGCCCAATATGACACTCCCGTCATCTGAAAGATAGGGACAATCATATACAAATAACCGTCATCCGTAAATTTTCTCTGCCCTGTGATGTTACTCCCCATCCTGTTTCTCCGCGAAATCCGCATGCTGCCCTTCCATGACAAGTTGCCACACCTGGGGATGCTGCTCACAAAGGTGGGCCAGGGTCTCGGAGGTTCGTGTATAGTAAGGGCGTCGCCTGCCATAATATTCTCCCAAAGGCCCAACCGCTTGCATCGAGAAGCCATAGAGCTTCAACAGTCGGCTTAATCCCGGCGTCATGCACATCAGGACATGTTCGACCTGTTTTTGCATGCACAGACGAATCACGCCTATAATCAACGCCAGGGCCGGATCAGGAAATTTTCTTCTCTCAGGCCCCGCGCATGTATCACCTGATTGGGCAACCAGAGGACGCTCATGTTTACGACGTGAAAAAGCCTTCAATACGGAAAATCTCGATATCTCGGCGATCTGTGACCGGGGCAGGATATCAAGGTCCAGTTTCGTCTTGTCAATGACCAGATGTTCTTCAACCTGCAAACGCCGACCAGGTGAACCGGGATCATCGAGGATCAGGCGAACCGTACCGATATTCTTGCCACTGGGGCGGTGTTTCAAAAGCAGCTGTGCAGAATGTGAATCATACTCGTCGTACTCTTCTGCACCTGTATGGTCTTTCGGGTCAAAATACCGCTCTTCTATACAGTAGGTTTGATAACGCAGACGATAGGCCTCTCTGCAATCTTCGTCTGATACTGCCTCAGCAAGTTCAAAATACTGATGGAAAGCAGAGACCATATCTTTCGATGCATGAGGCATGGACAGACAACAGGATTGTTATTATGGAATGTGAGACGTTAAGATTATCCGGCGTTGACGTCCAGCAGAGAACAGATGACCGGTCAGATCAGACCGATCAGTGGCAGTATCAGGCCTTGGGAAGTGTGACGCCGGTCTGCCCCTGATATTTTCCACCCCGATCCCGGTAGGAGGTCTCGCAGACCTCATCCGATTCAAAAAACAGGACCTGGGCCACCCCTTCATTTGCATAAATCCTGGCAGGCAGGGGAGTGGTATTGGAAAATTCCAGGGTAATATGTCCTTCCCATTCCGGTTCCAGGGGGGTGACATTCACGATGATCCCGCAACGGGCATAGGTGGACTTGCCCAGACAGACGGTCAGGATATTCCGGGGTATACGAAAATATTCTACCGATCGTGCCAGAGCGAAAGAATTGGGCGGAATGATACAGATATCCGACTCGATATCCACAAAGCTGTGTTCGGAAAAATCCTTGGGATCGACAATGGCAGAGTTGATATTGGTGAAGACCTTGAATTCACTGGAACACCGAATGTCATAGCCATAGCTTGAGGTGCCATAGGAAATCAGTCGTTCTGTACCGTTATGCTTGACCTGTCCTGACTCAAAGGGTTCAATCATCCCCTCTGCGGCCATGCGGCGTATCCACTTGTCAGATTTGATGCTCATTGATCTTTACCAATCAGGTTCCTGTCTGTGTTTCAATGGCCGGGCTCGATACCGCACTCAGGTATTTTCAACGGTGATCTTCGGAAATTTTGCACTGTAATCCTTCTTTTTCAAAGACAGTTCGGCCACTGTCCTGAGAGCAATCTCGCGAAAGCTTCTGGCGATATTGCCTTCCGGGTCGGCAATCACAGAGGGATGACCGGAATCGACCTGCTCACGGATATGGATATCCAACGGCAGGCGACCCAGAAAGGGTACGCCATACTGGGCAGCCATCTTTTCACCACCCTGTTCACCGAAGATGGCCTCCTGGTGTCCGCACTTGCTACAGATATGGGTGGCCATGTTTTCGACCACTCCAAGGACAGGAACATTGACCTTCTCAAACATCTTGAGACCCTTGCGGGCATCAAGCAGCGCGATATCCTGCGGCGTGGTCACAATTACCGCCCCACTGACCGGGATCTTCTGCGACAGGGTCAGCTGGATGTCTCCCGTACCCGGAGGAAGATCAATAATCAGAAAGTCCAGATCATGCCAGTTGGTCTCCTCCAGAAGCTGAATCAGGGCCTGGGTCACCATCGGCCCCCGCCAGATCATTGGGGACTCTTCATCAATCAGGAAACCGATGGAATTGGCCTGTATGCCGTAATTGGTGGGAGGCTCCATGGTCTTGCCATCCAGTGATTCAGGACGTTCATGAATACCCAGCATGCGCGGCTGACTGGGGCCATAGATATCTGCATCCAGCATGCCGACTCGCGCCCCCTCCTGACTCAGCGCCAGTGCCAGATTGACCGCAACCGTGGATTTTCCTACCCCTCCCTTGCCGGAAGCGACAGCGATGATATTCTTCACATTTGGCAGCGGTCTGGTACCCGTCTGAACCTGATGAGCAATATTCTGCCAGCGTATCTCTACTTCAACTTCCTGATCGTCATCACTGAAAAGTGCCTGAATGGCCAAGATGAGCTCGGTACGATAACGGTCACAGGGGAAGCCCAACTCGATCTCCAACCTGGCAGGATGACCCGGCTCGATGGATTTGACACATCCGGCGCTGATCAGGTCCTGACCAAGATGAGGTTCCACCCAACCTTTCAACCGCTCTTCTATGTCCGCCTTGGAAAGCTCTGTCATATCTGGAATCTTGCTCGAATCTACAAACAGTAAAGGACACACACGATAGCATAATTTGTCATCGAATGAGTGAATTTTCCCACCCGCTCGCGCTATGCTATGATGCCCTGCCATGTTTCTTCAAGAACTGAATGAGGCCCAGCGACAGGCCGTTACATCAGAGTCCCGACACAGCCTGGTATTGGCCGGTGCCGGCAGTGGCAAAACCCGGGTTCTGACCCATCGTATCGCTTGGCTGCTGCAACAGCAGCGCTGTCAGCCACATCAGATCCTTGCGGTTACCTTTACCAACAAGGCCGCAGCCGAGATGCGTGGGCGTATCGAGTCTCTGCTGCAGATAAACCCCCGTGCCCTGTGGGTCGGGACCTTTCACAGCCTGGCCCACCGCCTGTTGCGGCTGCACTGGCGTGAGGCCGGACTGGAACAGACCTTTCAGGTGCTGGACAGCGAGGACCAGTTGCGCATGATCAAACGCCTGATGAAGGCCCACCATGTCGACGACTCGCGTTACCCACCCAGACAGGTACAGGGCTTTATCAATGCCCGCAAGGATGAAGGGCAACGTGTCCGTCATCTGGGTACCCCGCTGGACCCTTATCAGAAACAGATGACCTTTCTTTATCAGGAATACGAAGCAGCCTGTGAGCGGGGCAGCCTGGTGGATTTTGCCGAATTGCTGCTGCGCAGCCATGAGCTGTGGCTCAATCAGCCTGCGTTGCTGGAACATTATCAGAACCGTTTTCAGTATATTCTGGTGGATGAGTTTCAGGACACCAATACCCTGCAATACGCCTGGTTGCGCGTCCTTGCCGGAGACAAGGCACATCTGTTCGCTGTCGGAGACGATGATCAGTCCATCTATGGATGGCGTGGCGCCAGGGTAGAGAATATTCAGCGTTTCGACAAGGATTTTCCGGGTAGCCAGCTATTCCGTCTGGAGCAGAACTATCGCTCGACCAGCACCATTCTCAATGCCGCCAATGCCCTGATCGAAAACAATACTGCCCGTCTCGGCAAAAAGCTGTGGACCGATGGTCAGACCGGGGAACCCATCCGGCTGTACAAGGCCTTCAATGACCTGGATGAGGCCGAGTATATTGCCGAACGGATCCAGGACCATAAACAAAAGGGGTTCAGATACCAGGATATTGCCGTGCTGTATCGTTCCAATGCCCAGTCTCGAGTTCTTGAGGAGGCCATGCTGCGTGCACAGATTCCCTATCGTATCTATGGAGGCCTGCGCTTTTATGAGCGCGCCGAGATCAAGGATGCCATTGCCTATTGCCGTGTGGTCTATCATCCGGATGACGACGCCGCCTTTGAACGGGCAGTGAACATGCCACCGCGCGGGATCGGAGACCGTACTCTGACCACCATCCGGGAAATCGCCCGTGAACTCGATATCTCCCTGTGGAAGGCTACCGTTGAAGCCTGCAAGAATGGCCTATCGGCTCGGGCTCGTACGGCTGTTCTTGGATTTGTCGAGCTGATCCAATCCATCCAGCAAGACACCCGGAATCTGTCTCTTGAAAAAACCGTGGCACTTATCAATGAACGCAGCGGTCTTCTGGGACATTACCGAAACGAGAAGGGGGAGAAGGCACGCACACGAGTGGAGAACCTGGAGGAATTGGTCAATGCCGCAAGAGAGTTCGACTCTGATGGCGACGAGATAGAAGACGATATGCCCGCAATGGCCGCATTTCTCTCCCATGCCGCACTGGAAACCGGAGAACAGCAGGCCGACACCTGGAGCGACAGTGTTCAGATGATGACCCTGCATACCGCCAAGGGCCTGGAGTTCCCGCTGGTCTTTCTCAGTGGCATGGAGGATGGCCTGTTTCCCCATCAACGCTGTATCGATGAACCACGGCAGCTGCAGGAAGAGCGCAGGCTCTGCTATGTTGGCATCACGCGCGCCAAGCAACAACTCTATCTCACCCATGCGGAAAGGCGACGACTGTACCAGCGAGACACCTTTTCACCCCCATCAAGATTTCTGAATGAAATCCCCGAGGAACTGATTGAAGAAGTCCGCAAACCTTCAAAATTCACCTTCAATCCCCCTCCCAGGCCGGGCAACAGTCTGCCCAATGTCCAGAAAGGTACCCGATTCAATGATCCCGATTCCGATCAGACCTGGCAGATTGGCCAACGCGTCACTCACAAGAAATTCGGCCTCGGAGTCATACTGGGCTATGAAGGCAGCGGGGAGCGAACCCGGATCCAGATCAATTTTGAGAAGGCCGGCAGCAAATGGCTGGTGCTCAGTTATGCTAAACTGCAGGCTGCCTGAAATCTGAAAATATAAACAAAGTAGAAAATCTCATGAAAAAAATAATCTCCTGTTTTATAGCTTTTGCTTTTCTGGGCGCATGTGCCACAACCACACAGCCACCGTCTTTTTTGCTAAAAGAAACCGACAAGGTTGGTATTGTTATTGATATACCGAATCAACCTATTCACCGACATCTTGTGTTAAAGGCGATGAAGGATGGCGGTTTCACCAAAGCATATAACGCCGACTGGAATCTTAAGCAAGACCTATTCAATAAATTAAAAAATGAGATTCAAAAGTCGACTCAGGCAACAGTTGTTTTACTCAGCCCTGATCAAGTCAATCTGAAGGCACTACCTTCTCTGCTAAAAGTCAAAAACAAAGCCTGGGTGGCCAATCCGAAATACAAGAAAGAGTATGATCATTTGGCCAATGACCTGGGATTAAGTGCCATAATTTCCGTTACAGCACCTGAAAAGGTAGTTTACGATACAGGTTCATTTGGCGCCTACTCTGCCTCTGCATCCGTTGGCGGAGCATTGGGTTCATTGATTGGTGATGCCATGGCAAGTACAATGAGAAAGGAAAGTAAGGGGTATGGACTCCTGTCTGTAACGAAGAAAGGCAAAACTACATTTTATGCCTTCAACACATTCGAAATTAACGTAGATCTATTATCACCACCCTATAACCCTGCAGACTTGGGAAAACTCTCCAGCCTGGACAACATTCGGAACAGGGAGTTGTTCAATTTTGCTGAACCCGACAATATTAATACTATCCGTCCAGACGACTGGAAGTTGGTGGAAAACGCCCTGCAAAATTATATCGATGTTGTCGCTACCGATGTTTCCAAAACCTTATCCTCTAACCTGTAAATCATGAGCTATAAACATCTTTCTGTTGAAGAGTGCAAGGTTCTTCTGAAAAATCCGGAGACCCATGTGCTGGACATTCGCGATGCGCAATCCTATGCCGCTGGTCATATAGAAGGCGCCATTGCCGCCAAAGACTTCAAGGCCTTCATGACCAATGCAAACAAGGATGCGCCTCTGGTTGTCTGTTGCTATCATGGCAACACCAGCCAGGGAGCGGCCGAACAACTGGTCAAGCAGGGCTTTACCAATGTGTACAGTCTTGATGGTGGCTACGAGGCCTGGGAAAACGCGGATAACGGCTGATTTTCAATCATGACCCGACAATTCAGGGTCATTGATGATCTGAGCCAGGTTTCGCCGGATGATTGGAACCGGTTGAACCCTCAGCAAAACCCCTTTCTCAGTCATGCCTTCTTGCATAGCCTGGAAGCCAGCGGCAGCGTCTGCCGTGAAGCTGGCTGGCAACCTATCCATCTGATCTGCGAGGAAAATGGCCAACTGATTGCAGCCATGCCCCTGTATCTCAAGACACACAGTTATGGAGAATTTGTCTTTGACTGGGCCTGGGCCGAGGCCTACCAACGGGCAGGAATGAATTACTATCCCAAACTGGTCAGCGCTATTCCATTTACTCCAGTATCTGGAATGAGGCTTCTCAGCGCGGCAACGGACACCGACCTGACAGCAGCCATGCAGGATCAGCTCATCCAGACTGCAAGAGAACAGGATGTCTCTTCCGTGCATATCCTCTTTCCAAACCGTGAGGAAGC